>JASHQD010000206.1 GCA_030037755.1 Terriglobia bacterium | reverse complement strand
CGTTCCAGAAGCGCTATAGCCCACATTCGTCACTTCTGGCGCGCTACGACTTTCGCCACGTGACCGTGTCGAACGTGCAAATCAATCCGGCCGAGGTACCTCTGGTCAGCCAGGGAGTGCTGGTGGCGACGGTCGGCACCACCTACATCAGGGATAATCGGGATAATCCGGTGGACGCGACCCGCGGCTCATTTACGACGGTGGATGCCGACGTGGCCTGGACCGGCTTCGGCTCCTCGGCGGATTTCGGGCGGATCATCGGTCAAAACTCCACTTATTACCGGCTCGGTTCCCACGTGGTGCTGGCCCGCAACACCCGCACCGGCTTCGAACCCATCTATGGACACACCAACGTCGATCAGGGCGTGCCGCTGCCGGAGCGTTTGTTCATGGGCGGGCCCGACTCCGATCGCGGGTTTGCGCTCAACGAGGCCGGACCGCGCGACCCCATCACGGGATATCCTATCGGCGGCAAGGCGCTGTTCCTCAATCAGGTCGAGCTGCGTTTTCCGCTCGAGCAGAATCATTTCGGGCTGGTGCTGTTTGAAGACGCCGGGAATGTCTTTTCTTCGCCCCGCTTCATGCGGCTGCTGAAATTCACGCAAAGCGGACCCACCGATTTCAACTACGACGTGCAAGCAGGCGGCCTCGGCCTTCGTTACAATACGCCTGTCGGGCCCATTCGCTTCGACGTGGCCTACAGCCCGGATATTCCGAGCTTTCTGGCCTGCTCGAACCAGACGGTCTCCGTCTGCCCGACCAGCGATGTCGAGGTGCTTCGATTGCCGAGGTTCGAATTCGTCCTGAGCGTTGGGCAAAGCTTCTGATATTTGCGTGCGCACTGGTGTCGGCGGCCACCGGCGCCCGCGGACAGGCCTCGGCGGGAACTCAGACCCAGACGCTCGATCGCGTGGTTGCAGCCGTGGGCAATACCGCCATTACGGCCAGCGATCTCGAGAGCGAGTACCGCCTGGAGTTGTTTCTGGATGGCAAGGAACCCGAGGGCGACCCCGACGTCGCGACTCTCAATCAGGTGCGGCAGCGCCTGATCGATCGTCTCTTACTGGAGGATGAAGTCCGGGACGACGGAATCAAGGTGTCAAGCGACAATCCGGCGGTCGCGGCGCGCTGGGGCGAGTTGCAGAAGAAATTCCCCAGTCCGGAAGCGTTCGCAAGCGGGCTCGCGAAGCTTGGCACGAGCCAGGACGCCGTGAAGAATGCGCTCGTCCAGGAGGAAGCCATCCTGCGCCTGATCGATCAAAGACTGCGTCCGGAAGCCGTTGTCGAGCCGGCGGAGATCGAGACGTACTATCACAACACTCTCGTGCCCAGCCTGGAGCGCGAGGGAAACCAGCAACCCCCGCCGCTCGGCGACGTTGAAAACCGCATTCGTGAGATTCTGGTGCAGCAGAAAATCGACAGCCTGCTTGACGCCTGGCTGAAGAGACTGCGCAAGGGGGGAGACGTACAGATCTTCGGCAACCCTGAAGCGGGTGGAAATCCATGACGCGGCCCCGGGAGCAGTGGCAGCCGGGAATGGTGTGCATGGGTTCTTCGCCGCTGCCCGTTTAACAATCCACGTGGTCGCGGAACTTCAAGTCGAGGGCCATCTTATGCGCCCCGGCCAGGCGATGGGAGAAGTCCCGCATCTCTTCCCCCGGCATGGGCGCAAAATTCCGGGCGAACTGCGCATTCTGCCTGATCATGTCGTGTGTCGGCATGCCCACCACGGCGGCTGCCACCGGCAGGCTCCAGGAGTATTGCAGCAGCTTCTCGACGCTGCCCTTGTCCGAACCGCTTCCGATCAAGGCCTCTTGCCCCATGATCTTCATCGCCAGAATGCCCAGGTTCTTCTCGCGCGCCACGGGCAGAGCAAGGCGCTCGAAGCTCGTTTGGATCGCTGGATTCGGCATCATGCCGTGCTCGCCTCCGGTCATCCCTTGCCGGGCGGCGTTGAGGGCCATCTGGACGCAATCGAAGTCGTGGCGTTCCAGGGCGGTCTTGAGCACTGCCGGGTCATTGTGACAGGTAATGCCAACGAAGCGTGTCAGCTTCTCATCGCGCATCTTGTAAAGCGCATTCAGCACGCCATTGCTGGCCTCGATTTTCTCAAGGTCATCCTCGCCCATCAGACCATGCACGTGGATCAGATCGATCTGGCTGGTCTGGAGCCGCTTTAAGCTTCCTTCCAGGATCCGTCGCGCCGTGTCGCCGTCGCGCGGCTCGATCTTGGTGGCCAGAAAAAAATCCTTTCGGCGCACCTTGGCCACCTGGCCCACCCACCCTTCGCTCTGCCCATCGCCGTAACCGTAAGCGGTGTCGAGGTACGTGATACCGGAATCGAGCGCCACATTGATCGCTTCGACCGCCGCCGCTTCGGTGTTGTACATAAGCAGGCGGCTGCCACACCCGAGAGCGAGGATCGAAACCCGCGCACCCGTCTTGCCCAGAACGCGGGTCGGCATCGCGTTGGCGGTGGCAGTTTCTGAGCCCAGCGCCGCCGCAGCGAGACCCGCCAGCGAAGATTTTTCCAGGAACTCTCGTCTCGAATATCGGTTCGCCATTCCGGCCTCCCTACCCTGACTCTTTGGCTGATTCTCCTCCCGAAATCGGGCGAAGTAAAGCGGCTCGCCGCGGCGCCCCAGGCATGGCTCTCGAAACGGTGCGGGCCTGGCTGTCTGTTGAAGGCGTCGAGGCTTCCTGGTTCAAGGCCTCCTATCAGCTACGATCAACGGCCTGATGAGGATTACAGATTGTAAGAACGTCTGCCGTAGTGGCGCTATATTCGTAGTGCTCGTAGAAGGCGGGATTGGCGCTATTATGCATCCCACTCCATGCCTAGCTTCTTGACCATATCAGAGTCAATATTCGGAAGGCCTTTGGGCGGCACATAGAGTGTCGAGCCTGCCACAAGCTGCGATCCCGCGAGATCGGACAGCCGTAGACGTTCGATCATAGGCCGGGCGATCGGGATCTCGGCCGCGCGATAAAGGTAAACGCGATGATCCCGACCATAGAAACCCGCCAGATAATCGGCCAGTACCTTCAAGCGACGGGGCACCTTTCTATGGGGAGGATTCCACCGGGTCTCGCCGAGAACATCGAGCTGCCAGAGCAGCAGGCCAGCCGATGTATCGAACTGATACGCGTAAATCAGGAAGGCTGTGGCCTCGTAGCTTTGCAAAGCGGCTGTTTCAATTCCGAGGTCTGCGATGAGGTTGTCCTCCGCCGACACTCCCGGCAATATCCTGGCACCCACTCCTTTCAGCCGGGCGCGCCGGAGTGCCTCACGCGCCGGATAGCAGAGGACGCCCGGGTGACCGTAAAAGACCACGCAAAGGTCTCCACTCGTCTCGACGGACGATAGCATCTTCTCCACCATTCCGTTATAGGCGTTCATGCGGGCTTTACCTTTTTCGTAAAAGTCGGCCAGTGACTCGGCAGTTGGATTTAGCCTGCAAACGAAGGCCTCCGAAACCGGGTCGGCGACAAGGTAAAGGACCTTCGACGCCTGCTCGATGCACACGCGAGCCTCGGGTGTGGTCTGAACGCTTCTGATCCCCAGGCCCACGATGGTCAGGCCCTCTTTATCCAACGGACTGCCCTTCTGCTCGATTACCGGTTCGCCCGCTGCGACCCTGGGCGGCAATTGGGTCTTGGGGTGTTTGATATTCGGAAACTTGGGCCAGACCGGCCTGACGCCGCCTTTCCCCCATGGGATGCCAGGCGAAAACTGAGCCTTGGGGTGCGGCGGTGTACCCGGTAATTGCGGACAGACCGGCCACACGGCGCATTTCCTGACATCTTGCCGCTCCGCCTTTGACAGACCCGCTTTGGCCAGCGCTGTTTCTGGATCGAGCCTGAACTCTGCCAGCACGTCAGGGTCAACTGACAGGTCGATTAGAAAGTCGTGTTTCTTGCGGCTTCTCATGGTTGCCTTTTGCTCTCTTGATTTGCTCTTGTTCCGCATGGAGCCTCCTGCATTCCAACCGTTCGTCGCGGCGCTCGCCGGTTATGGGGGGTGCAACTTCATGCCGTCGCAAGCAAGCGCCGAGAGGGCGTCATCGCCATTCCGACCGAAAGCGTAATTCCATGATTGGGCTACCGCCGAGCCGGTAATATACCTGCAACCCACTCCGCGACGCAATGCTCCAACGCAGTTTCTGTCCTGCGAGGTCCTCCACGCGCTGGGTTGAGGTTTGAGAGTCCGTATGAAACCGCGCTGTAGCGGCGACGTCGCCATCGCCGCACTCGCAACGTCAAGGAGCTCGGCGGTGAGGACGTCGCCGCTGCTGCAGCGCGAAGTTCGAGTTCCCACACCGATTCTTGGGGAGCGCGGAGTCCACCTGAAGAGAACTTCGGTGCGGTTGCGGTCAACGAGCTTCTGTGAAAAGATGCTAAATCACAGGCGGTGGCCAAGGCTCATAAAGGTCCGCAGACAGGAAGTGTTTTCCCGCTTTGGGCCCGTCAGGACGGCTGATGGACGTCGAGCGTTGGGAACGCGTCAAGGAACTGTTTGAGGCTGCGCGGGAGCGCGACGAGCAGGAGCGCTCAGCTTTCCTCATTGAGGCCTGCCAGAACGACGAGGAACTGCGCTTCGAAGTCGAGTCCCTGCTTTCTGGCGAGAGAGACGCGGGGGATTTCCTGCAGACGCCCGCTTTCCGCCTTCCGCCCGCCAGACCCACGAGCGATACAGCCCCTTCGACGCTCTCTCCCGGTGAGATCATCTCCGGACGCTTCAAAGTTCTGCGGTTGATCGGTCACGGCGGCATGGGTCAAGTGTATGAGGCGAGGGACCTGGAGCTTGGCGTCCGCGTGGCACTGAAAACCATCCATCCCGAGATCGCGTCCGACCGGGCCACGCTCGCGCGCTTCAAGCAGGAGATCGAACTGGCGCGGCGCGTGGCTCACCCGAACGTCTGCCGCATCCATGATCTGGAATACCACCGGCCGCCCGCCGGTCGCGGGGAAGGCGAGCTTGTGTTCCTTACCATGGAGTTGCTGGACGGCAAGGCGCTGAAGCACGTGATTGAAGGCAAGCCTCTGCCCGTTGAACGCTTGTTGGATTTGGCGATTCAGATCGCCGATGCACTGGACGCGGCACACCAGAAAGGGATCATCCATCGCGATATCAAGCCGGCTAATATTTATGTGACCGACCGCGGTGAGGCGAAGGTTCTTGATTTCGGCGTGGCGAAGTTTGTGCCCGGCGACGTGGCGGCGATCTATGGCAGCGAAGATCGAGACCACACCCACGGAACGGCGTTACAGGACCAGTCGACGGCGGCAATAGATCGCGAAAACCTGACCGATCCGGGTGTAGCTGTTGGCACGGTGGCTTACATGTCGCCGGAACAGGCGCGAGGTGAACGACTGGACTCTCGCACCGATCTCTTTAGTTTCGGCGCCGTGCTGTATGAGATGGCCACCGGGCGGCAGGCCTTCTCGGGGAGCAACCGCAACCAGATACTCGCCGCTATTTTGAGAGACCGCCCCACGGCGGCGTCACTCCTCAACCCAGCGTTGCCGCCGAGGCTGGAAGAGATCATCGATAAGGCTCTGGAGAAAGACCGCGCCTCACGCTATCAGACGGCAGCCGAACTGAGGGAGGACCTGAGGTATCTGAGGCACGGCACCGCACCGAGTTCTGTGGCGCCAAAACGAAGATGGACCCGGTTCGCCGCGGCCGCCCTTGTAATCGGCGTGCTTGCCTTCGGGATGTTCCTCCGTCACCATCGCGCGTCCCCTTTAACGGAAAAAGACACCGTGGTCCTCGCCGATTTCAGCAACAAGACGGGCGATTCGACCTTCGACGAGGACACCTTGAAGCAGGGACTGAGCGGTGCGCTGCGCCAGTCGCCTTTCCTGAATGTTCTTTCCGACGACCAGGTGGCTGCAACGTTGCGATTGATGGAGCGCCCGGCGGGCACGGCGGTCACCGGGGAGGTGGCACGGGAGGTCTGTCAGCGAGCCGGCAGCCGTGCCTACATCGCGGGCTCGATTGTGGCGTTGGGAAGCGAGTACGTGTTGAACTTGAAAGTCGTGGGTTGCGCCGATGGACAAATCCTGGCCGAAGAGCAGCAAACGGCGTCGGGCAAAGAAAAAGTGCTGAACGCTCTGGGCCAGGAGGCCGCCAAGCTGCGCGGGGAGCTGGGCGAATCGCTGGCTTCGGTTCAGAAATTCGATACGCCGCTGGAGCAGGCCACAACCTCTTCGCTCGAAGCACTGAAAGCTTACAGCATGGCGAGGAGGGCCCAGCGCGAGCAGGGGCCGGCGGCGGCGCTGCCCTCTCTTCAACGGGCTGTCGAGCTCGATCCCAGCTTCGCTATCGCCTACGCCACGATTGGCGTGCTGTATACCAGCCTTGGGCAGCCTGCGCAGGCCCGCGACTATCTCACCAAGGCATTTGCGTTGCGCGAACGCACCAGCGAGCCGGAAAGGCTCCAGATCACGGCGCTCTACTACGACTCGGTAACCGGGGAACTGGAGAAAGCAGCACAGGCGTACCAGGAATGGATCGAGAATTATCCGAGGGACGCCATCGCTTATATTGACCTGTCCGACGTTCGCGTGGAAGAAGGCGATTACGCCGCGGCCCTGGATCTGGACCACCAAGCTTTGCCCCTCCAGCCCAATGAGGTAACTGCTTACGTCGATCTGGGCTGGTCCCTTATGGAGTTGGGCCGTCCCGAGGACGCGCGGAACACATTTACAGAGGCGCTGTCACGCAAGCTGGACGATGATGGTTTGCGCGCCGGCCTCTATGCCGTCGGGTTCCTCGCCGGGGACACTACAGCCATGGCGAGCCAGGCCGCGTGGTATGAGGGGAAGCCCGAGTTGCAGCACGAAATTCTCTCGGCCGAGGCGGACACGGAGGCCTATGCCGGCCACGTCGCAGCGGCGCGTGAGCTGACCCGGCGGGCAGTGGAGGGGGCCGTGCGCGCTGCCAACCCCGAAGAGGCCGCCGAGTGGCGCGTGAATGGGGCACTGCGGGAAGCCGCATTCGGCGACTACCCCGAGGCGCGCCGCGAGACGGAGGCCGCCTTGAAACTCGCGCCCGGCAGCCGGAACGCCGAGGCGCAGGCGGCTCTGGCCGAAGCCTGGGTGGGCGACGAGGCCGATGCGCTAAGACTGGAGAGCGATCTCAAGAATCGATTTCCGCTCGACACGCTGGTGAATTCCTACTGGCTTCCCACCAGCGAAGCGCGGAGAAAACTTTCGGGAAACAAGCCGGCTGAAGCTTTGGATGAGCTGCAACCCGTTTCATCTCCCTTGGAGCTGGGGGTGCCTGTCGTCGCCGGCATCAGCGCATGCCTGTACCCGGCGTACATGCGCGGCGAGGCCTACCTGGACACTGACCAAGGCAGCGCGGCAGCAGATGAATTTCAGAAAATCATTCACTACCGGGGCGTCGTGGTGAATTGTTCCACCGGGGCGCTCGCCCGTCTCGGCCTCGCCCGTGCCTATGCTCTCGAGGCGGGTATATCCCGCCAAGCCCAAAATGGCGGCGTAAAGCCGCCGCTACAACCCGATGCAGTGGCCAAGGCCCGCGCCGCCTACCAGGATTTCCTGACCCTTTGGAGAGACGCCGACCCCGACATCCCGATCCTCAAGCAAGCCAAGGCGGAGTATGCCCGGCTGCAATAGGTTGCGATTGCGGTTTATGTACGCACCGTGACTTGGGAAGGTGTGCCGTTCAAGCCACCCGGAATCGGCCCTGATTCAGTCCCTCGGCGATTCGCTGGGCCAGGGAAGCCGGGTCGGCATTGTCATCGGAAACAGGATCCATGTTTCCACTTTCAAAGAGAGCGTAGAAATCCTTCAACATCGCATGATCTGTGATCGGCCCCTTTTCTCGCGAGGACGCCCGCTCGACGCAGACCTGCAAGCTGGGCCGCAGCAGCACAAAGTCGAAGGGCACCTCTTTCAGGATCTTGCGTCCCGTGTCGACGAAGGCCGGCGGTATTGAAAAATCAATCAGCACTCGGAACCCCGAACGCGCTAACGGCAACGCCGCTGCCGTCATCGAGCGCATCAGCACAGGGAAGGTTTCCCGCATCCCGCGTTCGCCAGCGTTCCTGATGAACGACCAGAAGGTATCGCCCTCAATGTAGGAGAGCGGCGCAGGGAGCAGTTGGAGTAACTCCTGCGCCACGGCCGTCTTTCCAGCTCCGATTGGACCCGACAGGAAAATCACACTCATACCGAGATTATGGCACAAAGATCAGCGTCTTCTGCTCTCAGGCGCGTGGCAAAAACATCGCTTCTCATGTTGTGGCCATACCGCGTCAAATGGCGCGTGATTCTGACCGCAGTAGTGGGCTCTGGCTGCCACAGAATTATCTTATTCTGCAGGGCGGTGAAGATTCGGCTCAGTGGATACCGATACTGACGATCGCGCTCACCTTTCGCAGTTGCGCGTCGTCGGTAAGGAGAATGGCATCAGTTTCGAGCGCGGTGGCAGCGATGATAGCGTCGGGGAGTTTAAGCTTGTGCTGCTGGCGCACGCTGACGATCCGACCGATTAAGGCCAGGCAGGAGTGGTCAAGCCCCACGACCGCGACCCGTTCGGCAAACTCGCTCAATGCCGGGCGGTCGCGCTCGCTGATGTTGGGGAAACCAGAAACTCGATCTCGGAGAGGATAGAGATCCCCACCCAGGCCGCATTCTCCAGCCGTTTCTGAAGAAGCGGATCGCCACGCAGCAGGGCGACCACGGCATTGGTGTCGAGGAGGTACTTCTCACCACTCGTCTCGAAGAATTCGCTGCTCCCGGACAGCATCGCCGCGCCAGTCGAGGCGTCCGGCGAGATCCGAGAAGTCGTACCTCGCTCCGATCGGTGGTGAAGGGCCGCCCACAACCATGACGAGCTCAATGGGACCGGCCGGAAGCTCTACAGGAACGTCTACGCGGAGATGCCCGTCAGCTCCTGCCTCGCCTGTGGTCTTCACAACGCGCATTGCGGTCTCCGGAAAGGCACGCAAGAAAAGACGCCCCCGCTTCACTTTCAGTCTACCGCGGGGCACACCGGTGATGAGGCTGTCAGCCCGTGGCGCTTTTTCTGCGCCTCTGCAAACATGGAAGGGATATCGTCGCCTCCGGGTCAGCGAGCCAGAACGAGGCCGAGCGGGCCGGGAGAGTGGCGGAGACCTTCGGTCGAGACGGTGGCACAGTCAGACAGACCGTGCCACAACGGGCTATCCCGCTAAGAGCTAAAATTGGACGTTATGGCTGCGATTCAGTTACTCATTTTGATGGCTGTCTTCTTCGTGACCAGTGGCGTCAGCGTCGTCACCGGGAGTACTTCCGTCATCACTGTACCCGTGATGTTTCAGTTCGGAATTGATGCACGGACGGCCGTTGCAACCAACATGTTCGCGCTCACCTTTATGAGCTTCGGCGGCACGGTGCCGTTTCTCAAAACGAACGTGGTAAACAAACGCCGGTTGCCCGTCCTGATCGCGCTTACGTTGCTCGGCTCGGCGATCGGGGGAGTGCTACTGCTCATCATCCCATCCAGAGCGGTACCGGTCATTGTCTCGACGGCGATTATCGGTCTTGCCGTTTTTTCGATGGCTTACAGGCGCTCCGGCATGGACCCCGCTCCCCTGCCGAACCGTAGTCTTGAAATCGCGGGTTATGTCCTGACGTTCGTTTTGGGCATTTACGGCGGCCTTTTCAGCGGCGGCTACGTGACCATCCTGACCGCTGTTTTTGTGTCGACTTTCCGCATGAGCTTTATGGAGGCCATTGCAACCACGAAACTGATTAACGTCTTTTCGTCAGGCATTGCGACCGTGATTTTTATGTGGCGCGGCCTCGTGGACTACCGTCTCGGAGCAATTCTGGCCCTTTCGATGTTCCTTGGCGCTCTATTCGGCGCCCGCTATGCCCGCCGCTTAAGCAATTTGTGGCTGCGGCGAATTTATCTAGCCGCCCTCTGGCTGCTTGGACTGAAGACTCTTCTCTTTGACGTGTTGGGCCACCACAGCGCCCCGGCCGTTGGTCCCGCACCGGCGGTTCATTCACAGTAACCGCAGTCTGAAAAAACGGCCAGGCTGGCGAGAACTGTGCGTGGTCGCGAGCGCGGTGGAGTGCAACAGAGAGGTATTTTGGGTTTTGAGCGCGGTGCCCACAACATGAAAAGGCGATGTTGTGGCCACCCGCGAGAGTGTGGCAAGGTCAGGAGACCGCGCGCCACAACGGGCTACTCGGTCGCTGGTTTGATTTTCGAACCCTACGGGCGGGTGCTAATCGGTTGGTGGTTGGGCGGAACCGACAATTCTTTGTTGCCGAACTGCATGAGACAATTCGTCCGTTGGTCACCGCGGCCGGCTATCCCTGGCGGTTTCAAGTCGATCAGATTCTTGGAATTCGCTGGCAGATTCCTGCCTTCTCCCCGCGTGACCTAACGCGACCGCAAGGTGGTAATGAAGCAAGCTAGAATCGGGCTCGAGGGCGAGCGCCTCTCGGTACTCGGCGATCGCCGCATCGTGGTGATGTTTTCGCTCGAGGGCGTCGCCTCGGGCCCGGTACCTGTCAGCAATATTAGAACGCATTAGCTGATTGTCGGGCTCGAGGGCGACCGCTTCCCGGTACTCAGCGGCGGCGGTATCGTGGTCACCTTTATTGTCCAGAGCGACGCCTAAGTCATACCGTTTATCAGCGGTGCTTGTGAGCTCCAAGTCGACCCACGGATCGTTAGGATCGAAAGCGAGCGCTTGCCGCGCTTGCCGGTACTCCGCGATAGCGCCATCGTGCTCTCCTTTCCCCTCCAGGGCATCACCGAGGTCAAGGTGCGCCTCAGCGTCATTTGGCTTGAGGGTCAGTGCTCGATTGTACTGCTCGATAGCGCCATCGTGGTCTCCTTTGTTTTCCAGGGCATCACCGAGGCCAAGGTGCGCCTCGGCGTTGTTTGGCTTGAGGGCCAGTGCCTGTTGGTACTCCCCGATAGCGGCGTCATACTCTCGTTTCTCTTCCAACATAGCGCCCAGGCAGACATGCGGCTCGGCATCGTTGGTGTTGAGAGCAAGTGCTTCCCGGCACCTAACAATACCAGCATCGCGATCCCCTTCGGCAGCAAGGACACCGGCATCGCGTAACAAGGCCGAAACCAAGTCGCCGGCAAAGCTGGAATCGAGGTCGAGAGCTTTCCGATACTCACCGATGGCGGCATCCAGGTCGTGTTTTCTATACTCCAAGGCAAGGCCGATGTAATCGTGCGCAAGACCGTCCTTTGGATCGAGGTCGAGCGCCTTTCGATGCTCAGCAATAGAGGCATCAGTATCACCTTTGTTGTATAGGGCCACGCCGAGTTCGTCGTGGGCTTCGACGTTGTTGGGCGCTAAGGTGAGGGCTTTTCGCAGCTCAGAAATAGCTGCATCGTGGTCGCCCTTTCCTTCGAAGGCAGTGCCAAGCGAAAGGTGGGCATCGGCGTCGTTCGGCGCCAGGATCAGGGCCTGCTGGAGCTCAGAAATTGCCGCACCGTAGTCCCTCTTTTGTTCAAAGGCGTCGCCGAGCCAATGGTGGGCGTCTGCGCTGTTGGGCACCAGTGAGAGAACCTGCCGAAAGTCAGCGATGGCGGCATCGTAGTCTCCTTTGATGAACAGATGGAGACCCCTGAGATCGAAGCTGATGCTGAGGCCCTCGCGGGCGACGGTGTTGTCCGGTTCAAGGGAGAGCGCCTGCCGAAACTCACGGATTGCCGCGTCATAGTCATTTCTCTGGTTCAGGTCAAGACCGAGGGCGATGTGGGCTTCGACGTCGTCGGGCATAGCCCCAGCTGCACTGCCATTGCTGGTGCCCGTCGGCACTCCAGAGGGGCGGCGCACTGGCCTGTGCTCTACCTCCGGTTTGGGCTGCTGCAGACGAGTGTCGTTCTGCTGCTCGCCGGCCGTCTTTGCCGCCACAGACCGGGCCCGCTCCCGCAGAATCTCCTCAGTGGCGTGTGGCCTCTCTTCGAGCTCTTTCACGCGCTTTTTGTCGGATTCCTCGGTTGCTTCCCGAACTTTAAACCGGTAGTAACGGCGGGCCATCTCTTCCTGGTCGCCCTCCCTGCACAGAAGAATCGTTATCTGCCTGGCATCCGGGTCTAATGGAAGTACCTCCTCTAGCTCGAAATAGTTGACTACGACGTACCCCTCCTTCCTGACCAGCAGCTCTATCCTGTCGCCCGGATGCCGGTCCGGAAATTCGAGAGTGAAAATGCCATTGGACTTCGTCACGGTTGGATTCGCTCCGCTAGCACTGACCTCTACGTTCGCAATCGGAGCGCCGCCCAATCCATTTTCGAGCACCACCCCTTTCAGGCTGGCCACATTTTGAACTGTCGATCCCTGTGGGAATAGGGCCTGGGATGCCCCAGCTAGAATCAAGACCGCGCACAATGTCGGGGAGCGCATGAGGACTACCTCCCACGCTTCAGAGGAAGCACCGCTTCGTTGGAGTTCGGCACCACCCTGAAATGTCCCGCCAGATAGCTGGGCGCAATAACATCACAGTCGAGCTCTGGCTGGATTAGCTCGCCGGGGATGTTGACTTCAAAAAGGCCCAAACTGTCAGTTACCACAGACACACCCGCGACCCGCACCTCCGCCCCCACAATCGCGTCGCCCGATACTTCGTCCTGGACTCGGCCATAAATGCGACGGTTTTTCCTCTTGAGTGCGACCTGGCCAGCCAGCCCCCCGGCCGAACTTGGGGAGCGCCTAACGGTGCCACGGCCGCTGCCACGGCTTTCTCTCGGTGCCTCACTAACAACAACGATAGGACGAAGACGGCTACCGCCACAGCCGAAACCAACGCCCTGATAGCAGTCCTGCTTTCTTGGCCTCGGATTTCTTTCCACGCGAGTACCTTCGCGGCCAGCCATGCCAGCGCAACGAAGTAGCTAGCCCGGGCGACAACGAAGTCGTCTCCGTACATTGCGTTCACCCCGAAACCGTATATAACGGCCGAGCCAACGCTGACGACCGGCCACGACCATAGGAGGTGCCAAACGAACCGGATCGGTACTAGCTGAGCGCGAGCAAAGGCCATCATGCCGCGCATCGTGGCCCTCGGGCGGCCCCGAGGAACGTGGGACAGCGAACGCATGTGAGGAGGACTTCCGAGCTGCATGCGTGGTAATTCTAGCACATGCGCCAAATGAGATTAGGAGCGCCGCTCGTCGCCGCGAAGTTGCAGGGGCGGCTCTCGGCTGATCTGACGCGCCTTTTGCGGCCCGGGGGTGGCGACGACATCGCATTTCATGTGGTGGCCACCGCGCTCAATATCCAGAACATCTCTTTTGCGCTCTGCCGCACTCTCGACGACGCACCCTCGCCGGGCCGGATTCGGCGGGGTTGGCCTGGAGTCTCCAAGCCCGGGCGAAGGCGATGTGCTAATTCTCTGGTGGTGCGCGTTTATGATGGTTTGTTGTTCCCACAAGCAGGGTGAGCCGTGGGGCGGCCTGACGTTCACACAATCTCCAAGCGAACCTGGCAACCCACCGCTGCCGCCGCCTTGTACAACGTATTGAGCGTTACCGAGCCATTCTGGGGATCGAGCAAGCGATCGACCGCCGCCCGGCTGGTGTGCATGCGGCGAGCCACCTCGGCTTTGGTGAGTTCTCGTTTTTCCATGGCGCGCTCGATCTGCACGGCGACGATCCGCTTGACTGCTGCCGCCGTAACTTCCTCGTAGATCCCCTCTTCTTTCAGCCAGTCATCGAATGAAGATCCCTTGTTCGCCCGCTTCATTGTTCCTGTCCTTTCATTCGCTTCAGAGCCAGATCAAGGTCCCGCTGCGGCGTCTTTTGTGTCTTCTTGATGAAACCGTGCAGCAAGAACATTTCACCACCATCGATGCAGAAGATCACCCGTGCGATTCTGCCGCTGCCCAGACTGCTGCGCACTTCCCAAAGTCCGCGTCCGAAAGGCCGGACCAGGGGCAACCCTATGGGCCATGAGAACTCGACTTCCTTAATGTCCCGGCCGATCGTCTTGCGGTCCGCCAGCGGCAGGCGGCGCAACCAATCGCGTACCGGCTCGTGGCCCCCGGAAGTGCGATAGAACCGTGCGGGTAACTGCTTCGCGGAATGGTTCACGGGCGAGCGTACCAATAATGGTACAGGCTGTCAACCCGCGGGTTGGACACGACCTCGCATTTATGCCATGGCCACTGCGCTCAAAAATCAGACTTGACATTGAGCAATTCTGGTATATAATATAGTAAATAAGCAGATGATATGGAGGCTGTTAATCGCCCGGACGCGCTGTCACTCGACTTGTTTAAGCGGCCCAACGAGCAGTTTTCGCGTCAAACGCCAAAGCCAACCAAACCCACTAGGCCTAAGCTCAATGCCATCAGTGGGTTATCCCAAAAATGGCAACTCCCAAACCCATTTCCCTTATCTCGCTTGTTTTCAGGATCTTAGCCTCGGAAAAAGGCCCTTTTTCAGCAAAAGGATAGTGCAACGCCCTGAAAACCGCTGCTTGTCGTGTGACCGTCACAGCGTGTCGTGCTGGCCGACACGACATGTCGTGACGCGCTGGCGCGGGAGGAGTGAAAACATCCCTACGGTCCAAGCTGGAATCTCACGTGAAATGAGCAGGTTGCACGACAAATCTCATCCGCAGATTTCGCAGATTACGCAGATTACCCACGGGACGAGCCTCGCATGTAAGCTGGTCGGGTATAGCTCGCTGCCCGAGCGGGCACTGGGTCGTCTTGAAACAGAGCATTGCTCCCCAGCGCGCGGCAACGACGTATTCATCTCGAAAGCGTTATCCTTGAAGTGACATGAAGCCCGCCGCACGATCGAAGCACTGGCACGTCTCGAAACCCGTTCGGGCGATCGCCTATTTTTTTGGCGGCTTGTTTCTCTGCTACTTCGCTCTGGTGCTCGGGTTCAGCACATCCGCCTTCAGGCGCGCCGCGCTCCAGCGCACCCGGGCGAAACTGGAAGAGGTGACCGGGGCTCGCGTCGAGATCGGGCGAATGGATATCAATCCGTGGGCGTTCCAGGTCACCTTCTACGGCCTGGTGATGCACGGCAGCGAGACCGGCCCGGAGCTTCCGCTCTTTGTCGCGCGCGAGTTGGTGCTCGGAGCCAGCCTCAGGACGCTGATCGATCGGCGTACGCTGCGGCTGAGCCGTCTCGATCTGGAAGGCGCGGCGATCCACCTGTACACGCGTCCGGACGGATCGACGAACCTGCCCGGACCCGCGGCCGCTGTAGCGGCGGTGAGGACACCGCCGCCTCTGCCGCAGCCCAATCATCCGGTTTCGGCGGTGGGGACACCGCCGCTACAGTCGCTACAGGCGCTCGACGATCTTGTCGATCTGGGCGTGAGTCACTTCCTGATCGCACAGAGCAGCTTTTACTGGGATAACCGCGAATGGCCGCTCGATGTGAGCGCGGGCGGTCTCGCCGTGGTGATTAGACTGCAACACGGCAACTACGAAGGATCCTTTTCGGCGGAATCTCTCCACCTTTCCAATCCGGCTGTCAAGGCGCCGGTGATCACGGCCTCCACGCGGCTGACGCTCGGGAAGAACCTGCTCCGGCTGGACAATGTGGTCGTGCGTTCAGCCAGCCTGAGCGGCAACGGCGCCATTACATTCCACTGGATTCCGTCCCTCGTGTCACAGTTTTCGTTCCGTGCCGCCGGAGAGATCGGACCTTTGGCGGGCGTTCTCCTGAAAATCGGTTTGCGCGAGGGAACCTTCACGGCGAGCGGCGAGGGCTCGTATCACGACGGACGGGTGGACGCGCGCGGCAGGGTGGAAGGGCATCACATTCGAGCGCCTGCCAGCCCCCTCGGGCAGAACCCCGTCGAGCTGGAAGCCGACTACACCTTCGAGGGTTCAAAGGCGCGTCTTCCGCGACTGACCGCGTCACTGCTCGGCGGAACGGCCCGGGGCGCCGTCGAGGTATCGTTCGCAAGCTCGACACCCGCCTACACGGCCGATCTTGACCTGCAGGATTTCGACGTCGCGACGTGCATCGGCATCGTACCCGAGGGGCACGCGCTGCTGAGCGATTTCCCCGTCGAGAGCCGGGCCTCGGGCCGGGTGCGATTGTCAGGCCGGGGCGCAAGAACGGAATCGCTCTTCGATCTTCAGTTCGGCCCGCCGGCAACGGTGGAAGGCGGGCGGAAGCCGTTGACGGGATTCTTGCGTGGCAGCGCGATACTCGCGCCGCTGCCATCCCTCGAAATCGATGCCGCGCAGTTTCATTCAGCGGGTTCCACCGTCCAGATCCAGGGCGCGACCGGGGCGTCGAGCGTCGATCTCGCGGTCCAGATGGAAACCACCGATTTCAGCGAGTGGAAAAAACCGGCAGAATTCCTTGCCGAGCGTTCTCTGCCCGCGAAACTGGATTCGGCCGCCACGTTCTCGGGAAAGCTTACGGGATCTCCCGCTCATCTCACGGTCACCGGGCATTTCGCGACCGGAAATTTCGAATATGCAGGCTCCAAATGGGCCGGATTGCAGGCCACGGTGTCTTTCAGCCCCGACGAACTTCGGGTGAGGTCGGGGCATCTGCTGGGTGCGGGCAGCACGTTCACTTTCGACTCCACGGTTGCCTTGCAGAACTGGCAATACGTGTCCGGAGAGCCGTTCGAGCTCTCGGCGCGCGCCACCAAGACCTCCATTCAGGGCTTGCGCGAGGTGCTTGGAATCCAGACTCCGCTGTCGGGTGAGGTTAACGGCGAAGTGCAGGTGAAGGAGAGCCACAATCAGCTTGCCGGAAACGCGTCGTTCATCGTCAGCAGCGGAAGCTACAACGGCGAGCGATTCGATTCTCTGGATGCCGGAATCTCGACCGACGGAAACGTCTGGAAGGTTACCCGCTTCACGCTCAAGAAAGACCAGGGGAAGATGACCGCCAGCGGCAGTTTTGATCCTGGCGCCCAAACGCTCTCCGGACATGCCCAAGGCAGCAACTTCTCACTGGCCGGCTTTCGCCGGCTCCAGAATCTGGCGCCCGCAGGAGGCGAGGCGGGCTTCGGAGGGACGCTCGGATTTGATCTCGATTTTCAGGGCGCTGTGAAGAACCCTTCGGTACGGGGCAACGTTCAAGTTCAGGGGCTCGAAGTGGGGAGTATCGCTCTCGGCCAGCTCAGCGCGCACCTGCAGGCGGGCGGCAATCAGGCCACGCTGCAGGGCAAACTGGAAGGGCCCGGCGGCACGTTCGACTTCCAAGGCAGCAGCCCCATGGGCAGCTGGCAGAATCTGGACTGGCCGGTAACCGCCAGCGCACACTACACCGGATTGCGGCTGGACCCCTGGATGCGTGCCTTGGGACTGGCGGCTCCGCTGGGGACGGTGGAAGCGAGCGGCGAGGTGGACTATTCCGGCACCTTGGGCGGCACCCCGGCCAAGGTCAAAAGCGAGGTTCAGTCCGTTCAGGTGAAGTTTACGGGTCTCGAGTGGAAAAACGATCATCCGTTCGACATTTCGCTCGAAAAGCAACACTTCGAGATCACACCCTTCAATCTCGAAGGACCCTCGACGGAGTTTCGTTTCCAGGGCAGCGCCGATCTCGGGGCCGTAGGGACGCTCAACTTGCAGGCCGAAGGCCAGATCGACGCGCAATTCCTGCATGTGTTCGATCCGGCGTTGCTTACGACGGGGCGCTTCGGCTTGCAGGTAAACGTGCAAGGGAGCTTCCGCCAGCCCCTGCTCTATGGAACGCTCAAGGTGAATGACGTGAGCCTTGGCTATCCGGGGCTGCCGCTGCGCCTGGCGGGGCTTAACGGCGACATCAATCTCGAGGGCGACCGCCTCACGGTGCGGTCTCTGCGCTCGGAGGCCGGGCCGGCCACTATCGGGATCAGTGGTTCGGCCACGCTCTCGGGCACGCCCCGCTACAATCTGCAGGCGCAGGTCAGCCACGTCCGTGTAGCCTACCCGGTGCAATTCGTTTCGGTGATCAGCGGGACGATCCGGCTGAGCGGCACGCCCGGCGCCGGCGTCCTGAGCGGCGACCTGGGCGTCGAACAGATGTTCGTCGGCCAGAACTTCAATGTTCTCAACTGGGCGTCGGCACTGGCAAGCCAGCCCGCGACGACGCTCGAAGGCTCGCCGCTCTCGTCCGGCGTGCGCATGGACGTGCGCGTGTCCACGTCGCCCACCGTCAGCGTGGAATCGCGGGACCTGTCCGCTGTAGCCTCGATCGACCTGTCGCTGCGGGGGACGCTGGCCGATCCGATCGTCTTCGGCAACGTCCACATCCAGAGCGGGCAGGCGGTACTAAGGCAAACCAACTATAAGCTATCGCACGGAGACGTTATCCTCGCCAATCCGCTGCATACCGAGCCGGTCCTCGATCTGGAGGCGACGACACGTATCCAGCAGTACGATCTTGTGCTCCGCATCACAGGACCCGCAGATAACCCCAATATCAGCTATCGTTCAGACCCGCCCCTTTCCACCCCCGCCATACTGGCATTGCTGGCCTTTGGCTACTCCTCACAGGACCAGCTGATGGCGAACACCGGACGGTCGTCGTTCAGCACCCAGGGCGCAAGCGCCTTGCTCTCCCAAGCCCTGTCAAGCCAGGTGTCGAGCAGGGTGACGAGGCTCTTCGGCCTGAGCCGCATCAGCATCGATCCGAACCCGATCAGCACCGGCGGAACACAAGTCACCGTCGAAGAGCGCATCGCGCGTGATTTTACAATCACTTACGTGACGACAACGGGCGGAATCGTGGAGCGAATCATAAAGGTCGAGTGGGATCTGAGCGATACCATGTCGTTGCTTGGCATTCGGGACCAAAACGGCGTCTATGGGTTCGAACTCGACTTCCGCAAGCGTTTCAAATGATGCCCTTTCTTCAATTGCGAGAAGAAATTACGCGGTTTCCCCCACCCGGGCCGCTCAACGGGCAATTTATCCCTAACAGTATGAACCAAAAGAGATTTGGACTCTCTCTTGCACGCCAGTTTGTCTTGGTCAGGGGGAATCCGGCTTCGAAGGGGTGCTCGATGAGAGCTTATCTGGTGATGTTGCTGATTCTGCTGGTACCATCAGCGGCGGCGGCTTTTGACGCAGCGGGATTGTCGAATATCCTGGCGA
Source organism: Terriglobia bacterium (assembly GCA_030037755.1). GTDB lineage: Bacteria > Acidobacteriota > Terriglobia > UBA7540 > UBA7540 > Gp13-AA77. The sequence continues at coordinate 7,154 of JASHQD010000206.1, read as the reverse complement.
CCACAGCCAGCGTATTCTTTCGCGTTGCTCCCGTGGCATTGGCCGTAGGCGCACTTGTCGGTTTGCTCTCACATCGTCGAGCCTGAATGTCCGCGCCAGCTCGCGCCTCCAATCAGAACGCCATTCCCCACCGCTCGAGGTTGTTTTGTTCAGCGGATCCTATCCCGGGAGTCATCTGTATCGAATAGGCACGAGGGATGCCCACAGCCTTGGACATGAGCACGAATGCGCGATCCGAAAGCGAGTGGGGCACCTGGCACCACCGAATGACCTCCCTCCGCAACGTCCCCCCCGTCTTGCGGATGGTTTGGGAATCGGGACGCGGCGTGGTACTCGCTGGCCTCATCCTGCGCGTAATCATCGCCCTGATTCCCTTGGGGTTACTCGCAGTCACGCGAATAATCATCGATGCCGTCGTCGCGCACACGCATAGTCAGCCACTGATTCGGGGATTCTGGTGGTTCGTTGCCCTTGAGTTTGGCTTGGCAGCCGTCTCAGGCCTGCTGGGCCGCGGCACGGACTATTGCGACACCCTGCTGGCCGACCGCTTTACGCTCCACATCAGCACCCGCATCATGGAGCACGCCTCGCGCCTGGATCTGGCGTCGTACGAGGATCCGATCTTCTACGACAAGCTGGAGCGGGCTCGCGTACAGGCAACCGACCGCCTAAGCATGATCCAAGCCATGGGCCGTGTGATACAGCAGGCCATCACGACCGTCAGTTTGGCGGCGGGCGTGTTCTTTTATTCGCCAGTACTGCTCGGGGTGCTTGTGATTTGCGTTGTCCCCGCGTTCCTGGGCGAAAGCCACTTTGCCTTTCTGGGGTACTCGCTCGCCCATCACCAGACTCCGACCAAGCGCCAACTGGATTATTTGCGCGTTCTGGGTGCGAGTAAGGAGAGCGCTAAGGAGCTGAAGCTTTTCGGCTTAGCGCCATTTCTGAGCTCTGAATTCACCCGGCTGTCGCGCGGCATCTACCACGAGAACGTCAGTCTCGCGGGGCGACGTCTGCAAGCGGGGGCCTTGCTGTCCATTCTCAGCACGCTCGGCTACTACGGAACGTACGCCTGGGTGGTTTATCGGACTGTCCAGGGCTTCCTGACCGTTGGCGATCTGACGTTTCTAGCAGGAGCCATAGCGGGAGCCAGTACCAACATACAGATGCTCTTCTCGAGCTTCACGAGCATTGCCGATCAGGCCCTTTTTTTGACCGATCTCGTCGACTTCTTCGCGGTCGAGCCCCAGGTACGTTCGAAGCCGAACTCCTTACCGGCTCCCCGGCCGATCCGGAATGGCTTCGAGTTCAGGAACGTTTCATTCACGTATCCCGGTACTAGCCGGCTCGTGCTGGATCACTTGAACTTCCGCCTGAGTCCAGGTGAACGCATTGCGCTCATCGGCGAGAACGGCCAGGGAAAGACCACGATCGTCAAACTCATAACGAGGCTTTACGACCCTGCCGAGGGCCGTATCCTACTCGACGGCATTGATCTTCGAGAATACAACCTGGAGGATCTCTCGGGTCAGATTGCGGTCATTTTCCAGGATTTCATGCGCTACGATTTGACGGCCGCTGAAAACATTGCGGTTGGACAGATTCACAACAAGGATAATCGTTCTGAAATCGAGAAGGCGGCCCGCAAGAGTCTGGCACACCCCGTTGTCGCCCGGCTCCCTGCCGGTTATGAGCAGGTGCTTGGACGGCGTTTCGAGGGCGGGGTCGATCTCTCGGGTGGCGAATGGCAAAAGCTGGCGCTCGCCCGCGCGTACCTGCGCGACGCGCAAATGCTGATCCTCGATGAGCCGACCGCGTCGCTCGACGCGCGCTCGGAGCACGACGTGTTTGAGCGTTTTGCGGAGCTCACGGAAGGCAAGATGGCACTGCTGATCTCGCACCGGTTCTCCACGGTGCGCATGGCGGACCGCATCCTCGTCCTTGAGAACGGACGTATCGCTGAAGAGGGCAGCCATGACGATCTGATGGCAAGCGCCGGGCGCTACTCGGAGATGTTCGAACTGCAGGCGGCGAGTTATCGATAGGAGCGAGATGCCAGATTCTTTCGCTTCTGAGGCAGATTTCCCACAGCCGCGCGTTCTCCCTCCAGCAACCGCGGTGGACGATCAGACGGGTTCCGAACCGCTTTCAGACCGCTGGCGGGAACTCCGCAACGAAGCAGTTCGGGAGGCGAGCAATTGGAGGCTCAGCCCGCGGCACAAGGGCTTCCGCGCGCTCGAGAAAGCCTCGCGCGACGCCACTGAGCCGATCGCAGGGGCGATCACTCGAGCTCGAAAATCCCCAAACCCACCGGAGCGCCTTCGCTGGCTCCTCGAAAATGAGAGATTGCTGAATGGGGCTTTGACGGAAGGACGTTTCGCGCTCAAGGCCTCGCGCAGCCTACCTCAAGTCGAGCGGGCTGACGATCGGCGGGAGACGAGACCCCGCGTCTACGTGGCGGCGGCAGCCTTTCTACGCTCTGTCAATTACGTCTTTGACGACGAGGCATTCACGGCTTATTTCGCGGCGATGCAGGAGGCCAGCCCGTTCAACATGAACGAGCTGTGGGCGCTCCGGTCCATGTTGCTCCTTGTTGTAGTCGAGAAGCTTGCTTACGCAGGGCAGCTAATGGAGGGCGCTGCTCGGACTTCGCAGCTCTCGTCCACACCCGGCGTGTGGTCTGAGGGTCCTTCCGTCGAAGTGCTCATCAGGAGTTTGCGGGAGATCGCCGACGCAGGACGCACCCGGTCCATTGAAGATATGAGCCTGACCGAGCGTGTGCTGCAGGAGGACCCTGCAGGCGTCTACGCCCGCATGGATGTCGAGAGCCGTAACCAGTACCGTTCAATCGTCAGCGAGCTGGCGCTGCACTCGGCGCGCTCCGAAGTGGAAATCGCAAGGGCTGCGATCGCCCTTGCAAATCTGGCGAAAACCGAGTGGAACTCGGAGCCGCGAAGGGCCGAACGGCACCGTCACGTCGGGTACTATCTCGTCGATGCCGGCCGCGCTGCGCTGGAACATCAGGTCGGCTACAATCCGCCGCTCATCGAGCAGATTGGGGATGCGATACGCCGGAAGCCTGATGCCTTTTACCTGCTGGGATTTGAACTGCTGACCTTTGCCATTATGGCGTTCGTTCTTAATGGCCTTGGCGTGGAGATCCCGCTCATTTGGGCTTTGCTCCTGCTTCTGATTCCGGCCACGGAATCTGCCATCGGCGCCATGAATCAACTGGTTTCAGCGCTTCTATCGCCTCACGCGCTGCCCAAGCTCGATTTCTCAAAGGGAATTCCGAATGAGTTCACTACGATGGTCGCGGTTCCCACGCTGCTGATCAATGAGTCACAGGTAGCTCAGACCGTTCGCGATCTGGAACTGCGATTCCTCGGTAACCAGGATCAGAATTTGCATTTTGCACTTCTAACAGACTTCCCTGATTCTCCGCAGCCTCCACGAGAACGAGGAACCCTCGTGGATCTCTGCACCCGATTAATTCAAGATCTGAATGAGAGGTATCGCGCGCGACGCGCAGGACGCTTCTTTCTGTTCCATCGTGACCTGGTCTACAACCCGGTGGAAAGCACTTGGATGGGCTGGGAACGAAAAAGAGGCAAGCTGCTGGATTTCAACAATCTGTTGCGGGGCAGGTTCGACAGCTTCCCGGTAAAGATCGGAGATCTCTCCGTACTGCCCACCGTACGTTACGTCATAACCCTGGATGCCGACACTCAATTACCCCGCGATTCCGCGCGGCGACTGGCAGGTGCAATCGCGCATCCGCTGAACCGCGCTGTCATCGACCCTGCCACAAACACGGTGGTGGAAGGCTATGGCATCCTGCAGCCGCGGATCGGGATCAGCGTTCGTTCGGTCAACCGGTCGCGCCTGGCCGGCATTTATTCCGGCCAGGCAGGCCTGGACGCCTACACCCGCGCGGTCTCCGACGTGTACCAGGATTTGATGGACGAGGGCAGCTTTACTGGCAAGGGCATCTACGAAGTGGACGTATTCCAGCGGGTCCTTTCCGATCGATTTCCGCTCAACACGATTCTCAGCCACGATCTAATTGAAGGAGCGTACGCTCGCGCCGGTCTGGTTTCCGACATCGAACTCATTGACGATTACCCTTCCCACTTCAGTGCCTTCAGCCGGCGAAAGCATCGCTGGGTCCGCGGCGACTGGCAGATCATGCGCTGGTTTCTGCCCCGTGTTCCCGACCGTTCGGGCAGGCTTGTCAGGAATCCCATCAACGTCATTTCCAAATGGAAAATACTCGATAATCTCCGGCGCAGCCTGGTCGAGCCGGCTACATTCGTGCTTCTTCTGGCCGGATGGTTCTTTCTGCCCGGGGGCCCCACCCACTGGACTCTGGCAGTTCTAGCCCTCCTGCTGATCCCGGCGTACCTGCGAGTGATTCTGGCGATCCTAAGCCTGCCGCGAGCGGAATACCTACCTGGGTTCCTGAGCGACATAGCGGACGCCTTTGTCACCGACCAGGTCAGCGTCTTTATGTTGCTTGCCTTCCTGGCTCACCAGGTCCTTGTGACGCTGGACGCGATCGTGAGAACGATTGTGCGGGTGACGATCACGCGCCGCAGGCTCCTGGAGTGGGAGACAGCAGCGGAAGCCGAAGCCGGAGCGGACCGGCGGACACCCGTGGATCTCTACCTCGAGTTGACGCCGCTGGTTTCGGCCGTGATCGGGCTGCTGCTGCTTGCGATTCGCGCTTCCGCCCTGCCCGTGGCCGCTCCCATTCTGGTGGTGTGGGGACTTTCCGGGCTGCTGTCGCGCTGGCTGAACAGACCACTGCGACAAGGCAAGAGCGAGCTCAGCGCCGAGGACGAGCAGTTCCTCCGCAGTACTGCCCTTCGGACCTGGCGGTTCTTCCGGTCGCGCAGCAATGAGGAGAACGATTGGCTCATACCGGATACAGTCCAGGAAGATCCCTCCACAGTCGTAGCGAACATCTCGCCTACGAATCTCGGATTGCTGCTTAATGCGCGAATTGCCGCTTATGCGCTCGGCTATCTCACGGCCGGCGAATTTCTTACGGCGACCGAAAAAACGCTCGGCACCATGCGCCGTATGCAACGGTTTCGAGGACACTTCCTTAATTGGTACGCCACCGCATCTCTCGAACCTCTGCCGCCGCGATTTGTCTCAACTGTGGATAGCGGGAATCTGGCCTGCTGTTTATGGGTACTGAAGCAGACGTGTCTGGAGCTTGTGGAAGGCCAGGCTCCTGCCTCTAATTTTTGGCGCGGTATCCGCGACCACATCCGGATACTTCTGGAAGCCGCGGGGTCAATTTCGTCCGCGGAGGCAGCGACGGCCGTGGAAAACCTGCGCGCAGCCTCGGCCCGGCTCACGGCCAATCCTGATGCGGATGACCTCGCGGAGGTGGCGAGTGCCCTCGCGGAGCTGGAGACTCGGCTCGGTTCCAACAGCGGAGGCGATCTTGAAGAAATCCGGTACTGGGCGCGGGAGGCGCAGGCCCGAGTCTCGGCATTGCAATCACCTTCCAGTTCCAGGGGCGACCAGATGACTTTCTGCCGCCGGCTACAGAGAGTCGCGTCGGAATGCGATTCCATGGTCCGGGACATGGATTTCTCGTTCCTCTACCGCCCCGACAGGAAAGTGCTCTCCATCGGATACGATTGCGGCGAGCGGCAGGTCGCGGAGAGTTGCTATGACCTGCTGGCATCGGAGGCCCGCACTGCTGCCTTCGTCGCTATCGCCAAAGGCGATGTGCCTCAGGAGAGCTGGTTTCACCTCGGCCGGATGCTTGCGCTTTGTCGCGGCGGGCGCACGCTGCTGTCCTGGTCGGGAACGATGTTCGAATACCTGATGCCTGTACTCTGGATGAAAACCTATCCCCGAACGCTCTTGGACGAGGCATTGCGCTCGGCCGTGAACTGCCAGCGAAAAGCCGTAAGGGAAAAGGTTATTCCATGGGGCATTTCCGAGTCGGCTTGCAGCCAAAAGAATGAACTGAGCCACTACATCTACCATGCGTTCGGAGTTCGCGAGCTGGCCTTGCGCCCCGACACGTTTTCAGGTACGGTCATATCTCCTTACTCTTCGTGCCTGGCGCTGGCCGTAAACGCGACTGCTGCAGTTGAAAACCTCCGTCACATTCACACCCTCGGCTGGCAAGGGGAGTACGGTTTCCACGAAGCGGCGGATTATACTCGTTCGTCGAACGGAGATTCCGGGGCGTTCGAACTGGTCCGTTCCTGGATGGCGCACCATCAAGGTATGATCCTGCTTTCGATCTGCAATCTTTTGGCAGGTTCTGCGATTCAGAACCTGTTTCACGCCGAGCCCATGGTGGCGGCCACAGAACGCCTTCTGCAGGAGAAAGTGCCGCGAAGGGTTCCCGTGGAGCGAAGAGAGGGGTAGCGCGTGCCCGTCACTTTTCGATGCGCAGCGCAACGGAGGCGTGAAGCATGGCGTCGAAGCAAGTGTGACCTGAAGCCTGTTCCTCAAACTCGCGGGGACGGAATCCATCACATCAGAATGATTTGCTCTGCTTCGGCCATTAGCGGGAAGAGGCCTTTAGGCTTGCTCCGGCGAAATCGGCAGATGCGCCGTTTGGTATGGGTTCTTGTGGTCTGTGTTTTGCCCGCGGTCAGCAGCGCACAAACCAGCCGCCACCACAAGACTGTTGCCCCGGTGAAGGCCGTCACCCGCACGGAGCCCATGCCAACAAACGGTCTGAATGCCGGGGATATCGATCTGCTGGACGACATCTCCCGCCGCTCTTTCCGGTACTTCTGGGAATGGACGGATCCCAACACCGGCCTGACCCTGGACCGGGCCCGAACTGATGGCCAGCCGGAGGACAACCCGAACCATGTGCACGTGGCCAGCATTGCCGCTACGGGGTTCGCGCTCACTGCATTCTGCATCGCCGCCGAACATCGTCTGATCAGCCGGGAGACCGCACGCGAGCGAGTTCTCCCGACGTTACGCTTTTTCGCCTACAGCGCTCCCCGGGAACATGGGTGGTTCTACCACTATATGGATTCGGTTACGGGCCAGCGCCGCTGGACCTGTGAAGTGTCTTCAATCGATACCGCCCTTCTGCTTGGCGGCATACTCACCGTACGCCAGTATTTCAGCGACGATCCGGAAGTTATCGAGCTTTCCACGCT
>JASHQD010000205.1 GCA_030037755.1 Terriglobia bacterium | reverse complement strand
AGCGCAACGGTGAGCCGTGTCCGCGCTGCGGAGCCAAAATCCGGCGGCTCGTCCTCAGCGGACGCAGCAGCCACTACTGCTCCCGATGCCAGAAAAGGGGCTAGGAATCAGGGGCCAGGGGCCAGGGGTTAGGGGTTAGGGCTTGGGGCTCAGGGATCAAGAATCCAGGCTTTCGATGCCGAGTGGGAACCGTAGAGGGGCTAGGGGCCGGAGGCTAGGGCCGGGAATCAAGAATCCGGAATTTCATGCCGAGTGAGGACCGTTGCGCCAACCGAACCGAAGACTGGTTACTGGACCCCTAACCCCTGAGCCCTGACCCCTGACTCCTGAGCCCTAACTTAACTCAGGAGCCGTGGCAACTCAGCCGGACCTAGCGCCGGTTGCGACCGCCGCTCGAAGTGCTTGTCGCGGAAATAGTGCTGCGCGCGGCGGCCCCATCCGGTGATGAAGTACGCGTTCAGCACTGCTCCCAGACCCGCTCCCAGGAGAGGAACCATCCCTGTGGTGATCTTTTCCGCGAGCTCGGTGCCGGCCTTTTCCGCAATGCGCACCATCAGCCGCTCGATGACCTGCTTCCTGATCCAGTCTTTGGCCACATCCACGCCGGCCGCGCTGGCGACCGCCATCCAAAGCTCAACCTGCTCTTCCTCGGTTCGGTATTCAAAGCCATAAATCAGGCCGAGCCTTTGGATCAGCCGGAGCGTGATCACTCCCAGGATGCTGACGTCGGGCAACAACGTGAAAGCGCCGCCGAATCCGAATCCGGCGCCTTCCAGAATGGCCATGCGGCGGCTGCCGGAGATGGTCCGCTCCGCGATGTGATCGAGAGCAGCCGGATGAATGTCGAACATGTCGCTGAAAGCCACGATCGGCAGGCCGTGGCCGCGGCGCAACTCCTCAAGGTAGCGCTCCGGATTCACGGCAAAACGTCCATAGGCGCGCTTGAGGCCGCGCTCGAGCGCGCGGCTGATCCGGCGGCTCAGAAACGATGGCGTGGCGGCAGTGCTCATGAGAAATTGGATGCTCAGCAAGCACTAAAAGCAAAACACAGAGGCACAGCGCGGCTCGCCGCAACCCAATCGGCCAAAAGTGGCGAGTGGCGAGTGGCCAGTGGCGAGGCCCAAAATCTGCGCGCGCCGCGAAGAATTTCGGCATTAGTACAGAGAGAGAGAGGAAGTAAGAAAACCCCTGGACAAATTGCGACTGAACGTGATGCGCTGGTGACACAAGCGCAGCAAGAATGCGCAAAGCGTGTGCCTCAATCCAGGCATTTTTCAGGTTTTCTCTCTGTCTCTGTACTACAAATCCTGAACTTCTTCGCGGCGTGCGAGGATTTTTGCTCGCCACTCGCCACTCGCCACTTTTGGCCGATCGGGTTGCGGCGACCCGCTCCGGGTTTTGCTTTTCCCGTTTAATGCTGAGCTGTCGATGTGTCTGGCGCTGCCGGCGCGGTACGCAGCGCCGTGAGTTCGGCGATTACTTTCTGCCACTCCTTCGGATCGGTCTCGGCTGAGTTCACGGCGCCGGCGTTCTGATAGAAGCTGAGGATATTCCGCTGCAGCCCCGGTGTGAGGCCTTTGAACTTCTGTCCCGCGAGACGATGCAGCAGCTTGGCGTAGGTCTCGTCGGCGAGTTTATATTCTCCAAACTGTGTCGGCTTGCCGGTATCGAGGTCGGCGTTCTCCAGTTGCGGATCGGCGGCGCCTGCGCTGGTTACGCTTGCCGGCGCCAATTCGGTGTAGCGCCCGACCGTAGCTTTGAAGCTGGAGAGAAACATCGTCTGGATTTGAGGCGTCGGAGGTTTGAATTTCAGCGTGCGCAAGGGTCCGATTTTGGGCAGGATACGTGCCAAAAACACCAGGAACCGCGCCAGCAGACCCGGCTGCGTCTCCGATTCACCCCATACCGCGCCCCGATAACCTGCTCGGTGATACTTCGTCCCCCAGCGCGACTCGTAATCGCGGCGCGAAAGCCGGTATACGAATCCCTTGCTCGTCATCTTGGGATTCGCCTGCACGATCTCCTTGCGCTTGCTCTTCCACGCGACCTTTGTCATTTGCGGAATGATCTCGCTCGCGGTCCTGCGGTAGGTTCCGATGGCCAGATCTTCGCTGAGAAACATGTCCTTGAAGTTGAGGCCATAGGTTTCCTGAAAGGCGCGCTCCAGTACCGGCCTCGAAACCTTGAAGCCAATAAAATCCCCATAGGTCGCGGGCGAGTAGCCGGAGCCGGCGATCTGTGCCACGTCGAAGGAGAACTCCACCATCAGGTGCGCTGTCGGATCGTCCTCGTACGTAACAATCCTGCCGTACTTCTGGCGCAGCTTGGGATACATGTCCGCCACCGACGGGTTCACCGCCATGGGATGTCCAGTGGTGTCCGCGGCGTAGTGCGCAAGTGCCCCTAACGCGAAGGCGTAGTCGTACATAGTCTGGGACTGCTCAAACAACGCGTTGATGAAATCGCCGGTCCTTACATAGTGGGTCAAATCGCTGAAGAAACGATCGCCGAAGGGGTAGTAACCCATGTCTTGGATCACGCAGCCGCCGTACGCATAGGCATGCGCCTCGCGAAGCTGTTCGGGGGAAGCGGTTGGATAGCGAGCCAGCAGCAGCGGCTTGATGACGGGATCCCAGGCGGCGTCAATGACCGCTTCGTGACTCAGGACGGAGTAGGCTGCGAGCGGCGCCGCCAGGGGACCAGCCAGGCAGAAGATCGCAAGCACCGCCACCAGGTTTTTGTAGCGGGTACTACGCATCAGGACTTGCCTCTCGGCCACAGTGTGCCTAGCCGGCAGCAGCTCATGACTCTGTTAGATTACGGCAGTCGGCTTCTCGTCGCCTTAACGCGCCTCGCCGCGAACCGAAATCCGCCAAAGGTGGCGAGTGGCGAGTGGCGAGCAAAATCTTCGCGCTGGGAAGGAATTCAGGATATTTGTAGTACAGAGGCACAGAGGCACAGAGGCACAGGGACACAGGGAGAAAGACGTTCTGTAAAATCGGCAATCGAAAATCGGCAATCCCCTTGACTTGCGATCGTGTTGGTACCATATTGTAAATACCAGCTCAACAAGCGACATGCGATCCGACCCCGGCCCGCTCGATTGCCGCCCGTTTGAGGTGCCGGTATGCCTCTGCGATCGACCTTCGTTACCCTATGGCCTGTGGCCGCGCGCCGGTCGAGTGCCCTCAAATCCAAGCTTTCCTGGCTCCGCGAAACTGGCTCCCTTCAGGAACAAAGCTGGAAACTCCTTTGTTTTCTGGCGATAACCGATACCAGCTATCGTCCGAGTGCGGATTCGCTCTCGGAACAGGCCCAAAGGCCAGCCCGGGGGGTGAAAGGGGGAC
>JASHQD010000204.1 GCA_030037755.1 Terriglobia bacterium | reverse complement strand
GCCGAAGAATGGTTTCGTCCTTGATCGCCGCATCGTTGGCGAGCAGAAACGCTTTGCTCAGAATGAGCGCAAGCATGGTGTCTCCCTCGAACGGCAGCGGCACACTCGCCGTGACATCTCCCGGACCGTGGACGATGCAGAGATAGCGGCTGCCGGGCTCCATGATGACGTTGCCGCTGCCGAGATGAATCCGATATTCGTTCGATTCTCCCCGGACCCACAGATAACGCCCTTCCAGCCGGCAGCGCTCCCGGATGGTCAGCTTCGGCACCAGGCTCTCGAGAACGCTCCTGCGATTCTCCGCGGCGACGGAAAGTTCGCCATCGGCAAAGCGGTGCCAGTAATCGGCATCGGGGAATTCTCCTGCGGCGCCCCAGGCGGGATCGGCCCCGATGCTGGTCACACCGACCAGCAGGTCCAGGTCGCGCATGACTTCGGAGAAGACCACCGGGGGAATTTCGGCCAGCGGCACAGGCTTGCGGCGAACGATCTCGAAGCGGCGCGGCTTCGGCTCGATGGGGAAGAACTGGAGGCGATCGGTGCCGATGGTGCGATACACCATGTGGCCTGACACGTCTGCGCCCTCGGAAAAGTGCACCCCGAATTCGGCGCGCAGATTGTAGCGCGGCAGCTCGAGATAGGGATTGTTGTGCGAATCCCACTCGCCCATCAGGTTAAACTGCCAGCCGCGTTCACGGCAGAGCGCCGAGAATTGATGCTGGCGCACAATGTGCGCCCCGAAGCGATTCGAGTACGTGCGGGTCTCGCGCTCGGCGTCGGTCAACAGGTAGACCTCGCGATGCGCCTGCTTGAACGGCTGGCGGATGCCGTGGTCCTCCAGCCAGCAGCGCCAGCCCAGCACCTCCTGCACATCGGCTCGGATGGGATGCCAGAGGCGGACCTTGGAACCGGGCTCGGTGGCGACGTGATTTCCGCTCCAATGGACTAACTTGTCCTGATGCCAGATCGCAGTCCCGGCGACGCCATGGCTTTCGATTTCCCAGATCAGCCGCCGGGCGAATACTGACATCACGGGCTGTTCCAGGTACCACGCCTTCCACTGCTCAAATCGACATGACGACTGCGACAGGAGCTGCCGCTCCAGGCGCAAACGCTGCGTCGAAAGCACGATCTGCAACTCTTTCGCTGCCTTCTTCAGCGCCGCCAACTCTTCCGCGTGGCTCGCTTTCAATTCGGCGGGGACAGACTTCACGGGCTTGCCATCTTTCGACCAGTTCAAGATCACCGCACCATCCTCGATGGCCAGGGTCGCGGCACAATTGCCCGCAACTTCGGTTCGCACGCCTTTGTCGTTAAGCCCGAACGACGGGATCGACATGGCCTCCAGGTCGTCCCGGCCCACGTTGTTGCGCTCGGCAGCCTCGGCCAGCGCCTTCTCAATCAACCTTCTGGCCACGTCGTACTTCACGCGCATGGCAAGCCGGCTGATTTGGGTTACGGCCTCGAGACCCGGCATCACGGCCAGCGCGTTGACGCACGCGTTGCCGACGCGGTGCGAGACCGCGCCTACTTGCGGTATCTTGCGAAAACAGGCGAAGGCAAAATCGGCGATCCCGGCTGCCAACGATGTGTCGCCCAGCGAGCCCAGCGTCCAGATGAAGCCCTTCTGGTAGTCCGCCTCCTCTTCCTGCATTTGCAGCTGGGTGGACATGCCGGGCATCGGGCCCAGTGCCAGCCACCGGTGCGCGGCCTCCAGAAACTCCGGGCGGCCGATCAGATCCACGCAGGCCACAGCCTCCTGTTGCCACTTGCGGGATGGATTGCTTTGCGTCAGCTCGCGGAAGTGGAGCAACAGGCGGCGCCACGCCATCTGCTGGGGCGAACGGCCGGTTTCCTCAAGAACGTGGCGGCTCCAACCGGAGACCGCCGTGACCGGCTTCTGCTTCGCGCCATGGATGAGGACGTCGATGCGTTCGTGGATCTCCTTCATCTCCGCCGTGCCGTGATATGCGGTGATCATCGGGCCCATTTTCAGCAGCGCATCTCTTAGCGGCGGCGTCATCGGGACATCTTTCAGCATTGAAAGCAACGCCTTGTAAGGAAAGACGAGCTGGGGTCGCGAAACCTTCTGCACCAGGTGCACCGCGTCCTCATTCGTCAGGGGCAGGCCTGCTCGCAGCAACGTCGAGACGATGCCTTTAAGGGCCATGCGAAAGGTAATGAGGGTCGGCTCACCACTGAGCCCCGCAGCCTCAAAAACGAAGGCGACCCGCTCCTCGGCCGGAGCGGCTTTCAATCGCTGCAAGGGTTCTTGCGCGATCTCCAGAAGCTTGGCAGGCTGGAATGCCGGTGGCCGCGAATTCAAGACCGCGACAATTTCCCGCATGTGCGGGCCGGCCCCGGCAGGAAGTTCGACTCGCAACGCCTGCATCGAACGGCGCCATGCCTCGGCAATGTCCACCGTGTTGTCCGCCACTATCCACCAACCAGGGGCACAAGTTTCAGAAAGCGAACTTCGGAGCCGATGCGCAAGTCGATGGGCTCATCCAGTTCGCCGATCTGGCGCCCGTCCACCAGCAACAGAAAGCCGTTGCGTTCGAAGCCGGCGCAAGCTCGCTCGAATTGCGCTTTCCAGTCCAGCGGCCGCCGCGACTTCATGCGGAATCCATTGAGAATTCGCTCCGATTCTTCCGGCTGAACCAGTCCGCAAAACACCTCCGGCAACGACTGGTTGTGGCGCTCCACTTCCTGCTGGACGCGGCTGCGGATCAGATCTCTTGCTGTGGTCGAGGCCCGCGGTAGGAGAACGGACTCCGCCGGCGCGAGCTGCCCGGGAATCACTTCGTCAAAAAGGTGAACTGTCATCGGCATCCGGTTATTATGAGAGCCACGCTGCGTGATGACAAGACGATGTCGGGGCTAATATCGATCCTGGTTCGAGTGCATCAGCAGTTTGCGGTCTTCGATTAGCACGATTCTGCAAAACGCGATTCCTGTCATTCCGCCGCGCAGACTTGATGAGCCCCCCGTTGTGGCACGGCCTCCTGGGGTGAACCCCTTGGGGTGAACCCCTCTACTGAGACAGTCCAAGTGTGGCACACTTGCCATTCGATGGATTTTGCTTCTCAAATCTCCTCCCCAGCTTCAGACTGGGCATCGGCTGGTGAAGCGGAGGCGAGCTCTGCTGGAGAGCAACTCGCTGAGGAATAGCCAGCCGGAGACTCATCGATGCCGATGGTCCGGGGAGCGGCTTGTGGGCCGCTCCCCGTCAATGCCTCGGTTCGGCTTTCGGACGCACTGGCCGAAGTTAATCCGTCGGATTCCGCGCTGCCCTCGGTCCCGGCGGTTCCCTC
>JASHQD010000203.1 GCA_030037755.1 Terriglobia bacterium | reverse complement strand
ACTTCTGCTATTGCCCTGAGGGCATAGACCCGGTCTCGCTGATGCTGGACGACCTCTCGGAGACTCTGTACGGAATGACTTACAACTCCGGAACTTATGGGTACGGCGCGATCTTCAACCTCGCGACCCAATAGGAGGTGCTGCCGATGCGGCGCAGGCGGGCACGAATGTCCCGGCGATGCGCGGGCGGTGATGCTCCGTTCGATCTTCTGCCTCTTTTCTATTGACAATTCCCGCGAAGATCATTCATAAGGAGACTGCGGCGCGAACGCGCAGCGAGACACGGATGGAAGCGGAGCAAAAGACGACAGCAGAGGGTCCGTAAGCGACTTTCGGGGTTCACACGGGCACAGAAAGGCCCCGCGAGACGCTGGAGAACGCTCTCGTGGGGCTTTTTATTTGGACCCGCCAGCTCCCTCCCCGGCTTCCTGCCGTTCGCAGTCGGGGAGCGGTCATGATTTACTTCACCGAACTCGAACACCTGCCGGTTTACGACGTGAAAGGCGAATATCTGGGAAAGCTGGTGGAGCTGTGCGTCGATCCCAGCCAGAACGCGCTGCGTGTGGCTCTATACCTGGTGCAGTCACCCAGGAAGACGATCCTCCGGATTCCTCACGACCAGGTCCAATCCATTTCCATGCTGGCCGCTCAGACCACGGTGCCGGCCGCCAGCCTGATGGTCCACGCGCCGGACGAGGGATTGCTGCGGATCAAGAAAGACGTCCTCGATCAGCAGATTATCGACGTCAATCACCGCAAGGTGGTCCGCGTGAACGACGTCGATTTTGACATCCATCCCACGAATGGCCACGCGGAACTCCGCATCTTGTCCGCCAACGTTGGCCTCGCCGGCGGCGTCCGCCGCCTGTTGCAGGGCACCATGCCCAAGCATCGCATCCGCTCCCTCACCGCCCTGATGCCGTCCAAGAACATTCCTTGGGAGTTCGTGAATCTTATCGAGCCGGATTCCTCGCGGCGCGTGAAACTGCGGATTTCTTATGAGCGCCTCTCGGAGCTGCACCCGGCGGACATCGCGGACATTCTGGAAGAGCTGAGTCGCGATGAGCAGAAGGCGGTCGTCGAGGGACTGGACGACGAGACCGCCGCGGAAGTGATCTCCGAGATTCCCACCGAAATGCAGGCGGCCCTGCTGGAGAGTCTGCCCGCGGAAAAGGCCGCCGACATTGTGGAAGAGATGCCGCCCGACGAGGCTGCGGACGTGCTGCAGGAGATGCCGCCCGAAACGTCCGCCGAAGTTCTGGCCGACATGGAAAAAGACGAGGCCACGGAAGTCCGGGCGCTGCTCGGCTTTGAGGAGCGTACGGCGGGCGCCCTGATGACGACCGAATTCGTGGTCGTCGGCGAAGATTCCACCCTCGACGGAGTGGTGGCGGCGCTGCGCAATTTCGAGGGAAAACTCGAATCGGTGCACATGATTTACCTGATTGATTCCGAAGCGAAGCTGAGTGGAGTGGTGCCGCTCGCGCAAATCCTGCTGGCGGCCGGCGGTACGCCGTTGAAGGACGTGTCGATGGACCCGCTGATCTCCGTCGACGCTCATACGAGTGAGAAGAGGGTCGTCGACCTGTTTCACAAATACAATCTCGTGGCCCTTCCGGTCATCGATGATCGATCGCACCTGCTGGGCGTCGTCACCGCCGACGACGTGCTGGAGGTGGTGGTCAATCACGATTGAATCGGGTCCCGTGCCTGCTATGAACAAGTCCCTGCGCGATTTTCGCACCCGGCTGTTGATCCTTCTGGCTGTGGTCGGTCCGGGCATCATTACGGCCAACGTCGACAACGACGCCGGCGGCATCTACACCTATTCTTTGGCCGGCGCGAACTTCGGCTATTCGCTGCTTTGGACCCTGCTGCCGGTGACGGTGGCGCTCATCGTCGTCCAGGAGATGGTGGCACGGATGGGCGTGGTGACGGGGAAGGGTCTCGCGGACCTGATCCGCGAGGAGTACGGCTTCCGCATCACCTTCTTCGTGATGGTCATGCTGCTGATCGCCGATCTCGGGAACACCATCTCCGAGTTCGCCGGACTCGCTTCGGGCATGTCGGTGATCGGCGTATCCCGATATATCGCGGTTCCGCTGGGCGCGATCCTGGTGTGGGTGCTGGTGGTGCAGGGAACGTATCAGTCGGTGGAAAAGATCTTTCTGGTGGCGTGCCTTTTCTATATCGCGTACCCGATTTCGTGCTTCCTGGCGCATCCGCAATGGACAAATGCCTTGAAGGGTACGGTCGTGCCTTACGTCCGCTCCGGCTCGGACTACCTGTATATGATGATCGGCCTGGTCGGGACCACGATCGCGCCCTGGATGCAGTTCTACCTGCAATCCGCCGTGGTGGAAAAGGGCGTCAGGTTGAAGGACTACAAGTACTCCCGCTGGGACGTGATCGTGGGCTGCATCATGACCGACGTGGTGGCGTTCTTCATCATCGCCGCCTGCGCCGCCACCATCTTCGCGTCGGGGCACCGGGGAATTCGCGATGCCGGCGACGCGGCCCTGGCGCTTCGGCCTCTGGCGGGGCGCGCGGCAAGTTATGTATTCGCCTTCGGCCTGGTGAACGCCTCGATCTTCTCTGCCTGCATCCTGCCTCTGGCCACGGCGTACTACGTCTGCGAAGGACTCGGCGTGGAGTCGGGCGTCAACAAACGCCCGCACGAAGCGCCGGCGTTTTATTCCCTTTACACGGGGATCATCGCCATTGGGGCCCTGGCGGTGTTGCTGCTGAGCGAGCAAAAACAGGTGCCGATCATCCTGCTCTCACAGGTGATCAACGGCATCCTGCTGCCTTTTGTCTTGATATTCATGCTGCGTCTGGTCAACCGCGAAGATCTGATGGGCGATTATCGAAACAATCGGACGTTCAACGTCATCGCCTGGGCGACGTGCATCGCGATGATTGTGCTGACGCTCGCGCTGGTAGTCAGCACGTTCTTCCCGACGAAGTTCAACGTTTAGCGAACGCACGGCAACTCCCGGTCCCGGCGCGCGTCGACTTTCGTGCTGCTCTCCTGTTCTTGCCTTAGAAGGTCTCCGCGCACAGGCCCGTTTGAAGCCGTCTTCGGCCAGATGCTATCCTGATTAAAGATCATGGCGAATGCCCACGCAGTCGCGGCGGTCACGGAATCGCGTGCTTCCGAGTACCAGGCGCTTCTCGAGGTCTCGGAATCCATCGCCTTGCATCGCGATCTTGACGCGCTTTTCCATGATCTCGCCGGGCGGCTGCATCCGATCATCGAGTTCGACTTTCTCAGCCTCGTGCTTCACGACGACGCTCGCGACGTGATGCGCCTGCATATCCTGGAAACGGAACTCGAAACAGACATCCATACCGGAAAAGAAACGCCTGTCGAAAAATCTCTTGGCGGCCAGGTCTGGAAGACGCAGCAACCGCTGGTGATCGACGACGTCGAAAGTGAAACCCGCTTCCCCGAGATGATGGAAATGCTGCGGCAACGCAACATTCGCTCCGTCTGCACGTTGCCCCTCACCACCGCACAGCGGCGGCTGGGCGGAATGGGCGTGGGCAGCATCGAACCGCATGCTTACAGCCCTGGGGATGTGGAATTCCTCACCCGCGTGGCGCGCCAGGTTGCGGTGGCGGTGGACAATGCCCTGAACGCGCAGGCAGCGCAGTCGTATCAGACCGAGCTCGCGCGTGAACGCGATCGTTTGCGCCTGCTGCTTGACGTGAACGATGCCATTGCGTCGAAGGTCAGCAAGAAGGAGCTGTTCACCGCGATTTCCGCCGGACTGCGCCGTCTGCTGAACATCGACTACACGGGTCTCGCGGTGTACGACGCGAAAACGACCCGGCTGCGCGTCTACGCCCTGGACTTTCCTGAAAACCAGAACATGATCCTGGAGCATGCCGAGATTCCACTGGAGGACTCGCCGCCCGGACAGGCATTCACAACCCGGAAGCCTGTGATGCTCGACCCTTCGAACCTTGACCGGTTCAACTCCGACGGCTTTCGCCGCATGGTGGCCAACGGCTTGCGCGCGGGCTGCGTCTTGCCGCTCATCTCGCGCGACCGCGTTCTGGGCACGCTCAACGTGGGCACGCGGCGCGAAACAAGCTTTACCGCGGACGATGTCGATTTGCTTACGCAGGTCGCGAACCAGATCGCCACCGCGGTTGAGAACGCCCTGGCTTTTTCGGAAATCGAGGATTTGAAGGAGCAGCTGGCGCAGGAAAAACTCTATCTCGAAGACGAAATCCGCACCGAGCACAACTTCGAAGAGATCGTCGGCGACAGCCCGGTCCTGAAGCGGGTGCTGAGGCAGATCGAAACCGTGGCGCCGACCGACGCCGCGGTGCTGATCGAAGGCGAGACCGGCACCGGCAAGGAAGTGTTCGCGCGCTCGATCCACAATCTGAGCCGCCGCCGCGATCGCACATTCGTGAAGATCAATTGCGCCGCCATCCCGGCCGGATTGCTGGAAAGCGAGCTTTTCGGGCACGAGAAAGGCGCGTTCACAGGAGCGCTCGCGCAGCGCGCCGGACGCTTTGAGCTGGCGCATCGCGGCACACTCTTTCTCGATGAAGTGGGCGACATTCCGCTGGAATTGCAGCCGAAATTGCTGCGCGCCCTGCAGGAGCAGGAATTCGAGCGCCTCGGCAGCACGCGAACTCTGCGCGTGGATGTGCGGGTGATCGCGGCCACCAATCGCAATCTCGCGCAAATGGTGGCCGAAGGCCAATTCCGGGGCGATCTCTACTATCGCCTCAACGTCTTTCCGCTCGAGGCGCCTCCTCTGCGCGAGCGGCGCGAAGACATTCCACAGCTGGTGCGCTACTTCATTCAGAAGTACGCGCTCCGTCTCGAGCGCAACATCGAAACCGTTCCCGCGGAGGCGCAGCGCGCGCTGGCCGACTACGCCTGGCCGGGCAACATCCGCGAGCTCGAAAACTTCATCGAACGCGCTGTGATCCTTTCGCGCGGTCCGGTGCTCAACGTTTCGATCTCCGATCTCCGGCCGCACTCCGACACACCCGCCAACAATGCGGCCACGCTGGAAGCGGCCGAACGCGATCACATCCTGCGCGTGCTTGCCGAAACCAACTGGATGGTCGGCGGACCCGGCGGCGCGGCCGCGCGACTCGGTCTCAAACGCACCACGCTGCAATCCAAGATGAAGAAACTCGGCATCAGCCGCACTTAAATCTGCTGTAGCGGCGCTCTATGAGCGCCGATTCTTTGGCCCGGATTGAAAATCCGGCGCTCAGAGAGCGCCGCCACACCGCGCCGACCCTCAACGCACCCACAGACCGCTAAGCGCGATCAGCACTCCCGCCGCAGCCAGCGCTGATCCCAAAAGCCAGAAAGGCTTCTTGCGCGTGATCAACGTAATGGACGTGATCACCAGCGCCGCCTCCAGGCAGACCTCACCGAGATCATATCGTCCTGCCTGGCGTTCCTGTTCCTCTGCGGAAGCTTCGAATCTCTTGGCCTTTGCCTCAACCGCGTCCTGCTCCCGCTGATACCGCTGCTGTTCGGAAGCGTAGCGGTCCTTCAGCTTCTGCGCCTCGGCGTCGTCGTTGACGTGGGCTACGGACAGCAGGTCCGTAAAGAGATCGTAATTATGAGAGCGAATGCTGCGGGCCTGGTACTCCGACCAGGCGTCGGCGGCGCGGGTCTGGTCGAGGATGGTCCGGGTGTGAGCGCGATGACCGAGCACCGAAACCGCCGCCACCAGCACGGCGATCAAGGACATGGTGAACGTCGCGCCGATGAGTTCGGGATTTTCGCGGGTCTTCTCGGCTTGTTCGTGGAGTTCGTGGACTTCTGCCATATGAGAGCACGGCTAAAACCGGGAAGTCAGTTGTCCGTTGTCAGTCGTCAGTTGCTTCCATTGATCATAGATCGTGGATCGTAGTTCGTGGATCACGGTGACGCGGATTGTGTGACGAATCGAGCTTTCTCAGTGGCACGATCTACGATCCACGAACCACGATCTCCGCCGTCAGAAGAGAAGCCTATGAAGCGCGAACAACGGACAACGGACCGCAGACAACGGACGACTAGTCACCAGCCTCAGGCCGATTTCCATTTCCTGCGGACGCCGCCGTTGCGGGAACGCCTGCGCCGTGGCATTTCTTGTATTTCTTGCCGCTGCCGCACGGGCAGGGATCGTTGCGCCCGACTTTCTCGCGACGCACCACCTGCTGGGGTTTTTCCATGGCGCCGCCGCCCACCATGCGCATTTCCTGCTGCTCGCGGCGCTTGCGGCGCTGATACTCGCGGATGGCCGCTTCTTCTTCGTCCGGCGTGCGCATCAGGAAGAGATAACGCAGCGTTTCGTCCTCGATGCGATCCATCAAGCCTTCGAACATCTCGTAGGACTCGCGCTTGTACTCCACCAGCGGATCGCGCTGGCCGTAGCCGCGCAGCCCGATGCCTTCCTTGAGGTGGTCCATCGCCAGCAGGTTGTCTTTCCACTGCGCGTCCACGACCTGCAGCAGGATCATGCGCTCGTGAATGCGCATGCGCTCGGCGCCCCATACTTCCTCGCGCTCCGCGTAGCGCTTGAAGACGATCTCCTGCAGCTGTTCCTTCAACACATCGAGCCGCTTGGGATCGAGCGTCAGCTCGGCCTGGCGCAGATCCACGCCCAGCCGCCCCCAGAACTCGGTGCGGAACGCGTTCATGTTCCACTGATCGGGTTGCTGATCCTTGGGGCAATGCGTCTCGACCAGCCAGTCGATCAGGCGGATGATGGCCTCGCGCACGCGCTCCTGCTGATCGGCGCCCTTCATCAGCTCGTCGCGCAGACCGTAGATGGTCTCGCGCTGCTTGTTCATGACGTCGTCGTACTCGAGCAGGTGTTTGCGGGACTCGAAGTTCTGCGCTTCCACGGCCTTCTGCGCGGCCTCGATGCGCTTGGAGATCAGGCGCGACTCGATGGGCACGCCTTCGTCCATGCCCAGCTTGCCCATGATGTTCTTGATCCGGTCGCCGGCGAAAATACGCAGCAGATCGTCTTCGAGCGAGAGGAAGAAGCGCGACGATCCCGGGTCGCCCTGGCGCCCGGCGCGCCCGCGGAGCTGATTGTCGATGCGCCGCGACTCGTGGCGTTCGGTGCCCAGGATGTGAAGCCCGCCGAGATTGATCACGCGGTCGTGTTCGGCGTCGGTGGTCGCTTTGAAGCGCGAGACGAAACCGGCCCAACTCTCCCGCCACTTCGAATAAGCGTCCACGAAGGCGTTGTAGACTTCAGGCGGCGATCCGGCCGGCGGGCGCTCCGGCGGTTCGGGGTCGATTCCCTGCTCGCGATATTTCTCGGGATTGCGCCGGAATTCCTCGCGCGCCATGAACTCGGGATTGCCGCCGAGCAGAATGTCGGTGCCGCGTCCGGCCATGTTCGTCGACACGGTGACGGCGCCCACGCGTCCTGCCTGGGCTACAATAAGAGCCTCGCGCTCGTGCTGCTTGGCGTTCAGGATGTTGTGTTTGAGCTCCCGGCCTTCCAGGACTTCGACCAGGCGCGCCGGCGGGCACTTCAC
Source organism: Terriglobia bacterium (assembly GCA_030037755.1). Classification (GTDB taxonomy): domain Bacteria; phylum Acidobacteriota; class Terriglobia; order UBA7540; family UBA7540; genus Gp13-AA77. The sequence continues at coordinate 799 of JASHQD010000203.1, read as the reverse complement.
GTCGGCAAGATAATCGTAGAGCGGCAGCGTCTTCTCATCCGTGCTCTGGGCGAGTTCGGCAAGCGCCCGCGCCGTGGCGCTATCGTCACCGCCGGACGATTCGGGCTGATGTCCGAAGTAATCGGCGTGGCCTTTCTTCAGAAGGGCCTGCAAAAATGCGTGGCCGCTGCCGTTGCCGCTCGTCGCCATCCCGGCATAGGCCTTCTGGGTGAGCAATTTCTTCGCCGAGGAGACGTTGACGCCGGCCTGGATCAGCCAATCGAACGCCGCCCCATGCCGCGAGGCCAGCAGTTCCGCCCAACGCTGCAGTTTGGATCCCTCCAGGCCGGCAGCCTTCAGAAGCTCCTGCAGCCGGCCGGGCAAAAAACCGCTCTTGCGCAGCTGCGCGCTCAGTTTCTCTGACTTTTCGATGGCGATCGTGCCCACCAGCACCGGCTGGCCGCGCAGGTGATACTCCTTGATCTCTTCGATCACCGCGTTGAACTTCTCGCGCTCGGTGCGATAGACCACGTCCGGATGCTCGTGGCGGATCAGCGCCCGGTTGGTCGGGATGACGATCACTTCCAGCTTGTAAATCTTCTCGAACTCGGCGGCTTCGGTCTCGGCGGTGCCGGTCATGCCACAGAGCTTTTTGTACATCCGGAAGTAGTTCTGGAAGGTGATGGTGGCGAGCGTCTGGTTCTCGCGCTCGATCTTCACGCCTTCCTTGGCTTCGATGGCCTGGTGCAGGCCGTCGGACCAGCGGCGCCCCGGCATCAGGCGCCCGGTGAACTCGTCCACGATGATCACTTCGCCGTCT
>JASHQD010000202.1 GCA_030037755.1 Terriglobia bacterium | reverse complement strand
GTGAGCAGCAACTCGGTTGCGGTCCCGGATGAGTTCAGGCTCACCGTGCCGTTGTTGGTGATCGTGCCCGTCGCTTGCAGCGTCTGGCCATTGGCGACCGGGAGCGTGGTGCCGCTCGCGATGGTGACGGCGCTCGACCCGTTCAACGTCGGCGTACCCGCCGTCGTCAGACTGCCGCCGCTCGAGGTCATGAGCGTCCCGCCGGTGATCGTGTTGCCGTCGAGCTCAAGGACGGCGCCGCTACCCGTCGCCAGGATCGTGCCACCGGTGTTGGTGACGTTGCTCTCCAGCGTCAGCGTATTCCCGGCCGTCGCTTCCAGCGTCCCGCCGTTGGTGAAGGTTCCGGTACCGGAGACCGTCGACTTCCCGCTGAAGGTGCCGCCGCTCTGGACCGTCGTCGTGCCGGTGTTGGTGTAAGCGGCCGTCGCGGTGAACGTGCTGCCGTTTCCGACCGTCAGACTGCCGGCAGTCGTGAACGCGCCCGTGGTGGTAAAGTTCGCGCCGCCGTTGATAGTAAATCCGCCACCGGAGGCAACATCGTTCAGGCCCGTCAACGCATTGACGCCGCTCTGATTCTCCATCTCGCCGGTGCCGGTCAGGGTGATGTTCGCGGAATCCGTAACGATGCCGGTAGCGTTGTTCGCCTTCAGCACGCCGGTCAGCTCGTAGGTGCCGCCCGAAATTGTGGTCCCGGAGATGTTCGTCAGGTTGCCGTTCACATCGAAGGTGCTGCTGACGCCGACGATCAGCGCGCCGTTGTTTGTGAAGTTGCCGGCGGTTGTATAGTTGGCGTTGCCGCCGTTTTCAATCGTGAAACTGCCATTATTGGTGGCCAGTTCGGAGAGCGCGTTAAGACCATTCTGGTCCACAATCGCCGCCGCGCCGCTGTTCGAGCCGTTGAGGATGATATTCGCATCGTTGGTGATGATCTCGCCGCCCGTCGTGCCCAGGGCATTCAGTTGAATGGTTCCGTTCGCGTTGTAAGTTCCGGTCAAGAGAGTACCGGAAGCGTACGTAGAGCTGCTGATCGGATTGGATACCAGCAGCGAGCTTCCCGCGGCAGCCTCGAGCGTGCCGGTATTGGTAAGTGTACCCCCGCCGTTGACACTCAATGTGCCGCCCGTCGCGAAGATCGTCCCGGCGGTCTCGTTGTTAATCGTCAAGCCGTTCTGCCCGAGTTGGCCCGTTCCTTCGATGGTGTTGTTGACGTTGTTGAGGGTGTAGCTGCCGCCGCTTTGATTGAAATAAGCGTCGCTCGACATCTGCACCGTGCCGCCGCCTTGCAGGGTGACGTTGCCATTGTACAGGGAGAGGTTGGTGTCGGGCAGTGTGATCGTGCCGCTGTTCGTGATGGTGCCCTCAAGATAGACATTGCTGGTGTCCGTCACCGTGCTGCCGGTCGATATCGTCAAACCGTTAAGATACGCGCTGCTGGCATCCATGACGCCGCTGCCTGTCACGTTCAGCGTTCCGCCGGTAATGGTGGCGCTGCCCGTCAGGTTTACCGTGCCACCGTTGGCGGTGATGTTCCCGGCGCTCGTGTTGTTGACGTTGTTGTCAATGTCTAAAGTTCCGTTCGTTGCCTCCAGCAGACCCGCGTTGGTCACCGTGCCCCCGCCATTCAGGCTGAGGGTCCCACCGTTGTTGGCGTTGACAGTGCCACCTGCCTCATTGTTCAGCGCCATGCCATTCTGTCCGAGCTGACCGCTGCCCTCGATGGTGTTGTTCACATTGGTAAGCGTCAAGCCGCTGGCGCTTTCATTGAAGTAGGAGTCGCTTTGCATGACCACGGTACCGCCGCCGGTCAATGTAGTCCCGGTACCCCCCTCGATTGTGAGGGTCGCGTTCGGCAGCGTGACTGTACCCTGGTTGGTAAAGGTGCCCTCCAGATAGGTCTGGCCGCTATCCGTCAAATTACTGCCGGTCGACAGCGTGAGCGTCACCAGTGTCGCGGTACCACTGTTCATGGTGCCGGTGCCCGTCACGTTCAGCGTTCCACCGGTGATGATGGCACTGTTCGTCAGGTTTACCGTGCCTCCGGCAGCGGTGATGTTGGCGCCGGTGTTGGTGACGTTGTTGTCGATCGTTAGAATGCCGCCGCCCGTTGCCTCCAGCAGACCCGCGTTGGTCACCGTGCCTGTGCCATTCAGGCTCAGGGTTCCACCGCTCGAATTCGCATTGACGATACCGTTGGCCTCATTGTTCAGCGCCAGGCCGTTCTGTCCGAGCTGGCCGGTTCCTTCGATCGTGTTGTTGACGTTATTGAGGGTGTAGCTGCCTCCACTCTGATTGAAATAGGTGTCGCTCTGCATCACCACCGTGCCGCCGCCCTGGAGCGTCACGTTGCCCCCCTCGACCGTGATGGTACCGTTCGGCGACGTAAACGTGCCGTTATTGGTGATCGTACCCTCCAGGTAGGTGGTTCCGTTGACGGTGAGATTACTGCCGGCCGCCACCGTGAGCGTGTTCAGCGTGGCACCGTTGGTGTTCATGGTGCCGCCGCCGGTCACGTTCAGCGTCCCGCCGGTAATTGTGGCGGCCAGGTTCACCGTGCCACCGTTGGCGGTGATGTTGGCGCCGGTGTTGGTGACGTTGTTCTGGATGGTCAAGATGCCGCCGCTCGTTGCCTCCAGCAGACCAGCGTTGGTCACCGCGCCTCCGCCATTCAGGCTCAGGGTTCCACCGTTCGAATTCGCATTGACGATGCCGCTGGCCTCATTGTTCAGCGCCAGGCCGTCCTGTCCGAGCTGGCCGGTTCCCTCGATGGTGTTGTTGACGTTGCTGAGGGTATAGCCGCCGCCGCTTGTTTGATTGAAATAGGTGTCGCCCTGCATCACCACCGCGCCGCCGCCTTGGAGCGTCACGTTGCCCCCCGCGACCGTGAGGTTACCGTTCGGCGACGTGATCGTGCCGTTGTTGGTGATCGTACCCTCAAGGTTGGTCGTGCCGTTGGCGGTGAGATTACCGGTGGCCGCCACCGTGATCCCGTTCAACGTGGAACCGCTGGTGTTCAGGACGCCGCCCGCGGTCGTGTTCAGCGTCCCGCCGGTAATGGTGGCATTCAGGTTCACCGTGCCACCAGCGGCCGTGATGAAGCCGCCGGTGTTGGTGACGTTGTTGTCAATATCTAAGCTGCCGCCGCTCGTGGCTTCGAGCAGGCCGGAATTCGTCACCGCGCCGGTGCCGTTCAGGCTCAGCGTGCCGCCGGTGGCATTGACGGTTCCTCCGGATTGATTGACAAACGCCAGGCCGTTCTGTCCGAGCTGGCCGGTCCCCTCGATCGTGTTGTTCTCGTTGGTCAGGGTCAGGCCGCTCACACCCTCGTTGATGTAAACGTCGCTGCTCAGACTCAGTGTGCCGCCGCCGGAAAGAGTGGCGCTGTTTTGGAGCGTGAGATTACCGTCGCTGAACGTGATCAGGCCGGCGTTCTCAATCGAGGTGCCGTACACGTTGAGAGTGTTTCCACCCACGGCGAGGGTGTTCGAACTCCCAAGCTGCAGATTGAGAACGGAGCCACTGCCGGTCATGGTGGTGGTGGCCGGCGCGCCGGTCGTCCCATTCGTGAGGCAAGCGTTCGTCGTGCTCGTCGGCACGCCGTTACTCCAGTCGCCTGACGTGCTCCAATCGCCCGACGTCACCTGCCAGGACGTGGCCCCCGACAGATTACACTGTCCATAGTCCGGCCTTGCTCCTAGCATGACCGTGAGCAAAACCAACAGCGAGACCCAGCTCGCTTTGCCAAAGCTGTGAAGCAAGTCGCTGAATCTTGGGATAGACATGGGCAGCCCTCTTTCGATTTGGTTAACCGAAATTCCGGTATCGGCTTCGATCCCCCTAGAACACGTATCAGCCGGAATTCTCATTGATCCAGTTCGGGACGGTCCGGGAATGTACCACCCAACCGCCGCGAACGCAAGACCCACACTGGATATTAGTGAATGCGGTTACGCGGAGGTGTACTTCCCAAGTGGCAGCAAAATCGTCGATCGATATCTTGCGGCGCGGCAGGCTCCAGGCAACCGACGGCAATTACGGCACCTCGGCCTATGACGGAACGCACAACTCCTGCGAAGTGTTTCAGGCGCCTCCGGGCGGCACGATGACCGTGGAATACAGTCTTTGCGACTGCAATAGAGACGGATTGAGAACATTCTTAACCAGCAGATGGGAGCGGTATGCGCCGAGTCGCACCATCCACACATTCCCAAATCTCACACATCCAGAACCTTGCATCGAGCTTCGAACTGCGTCAAACTACGCCGCTCACGTTGCCCGCGCTGTGCTTACCACAGCCGCAATTGGTCAGGGGGGAGACAACCAGTGCGACGATTCAATCCTGTTTCATTTTTGTCGATGGCGCTTATTGCCGGCTTCGCTGCAGCCATCGGGCCTGGCATCGGCGAGGCGCCTGTCATGGCCGCAGCGCCTGCCACCGTCGAAACGGACGGCGTGGCCGAGAGGGCTGCCACGACCGCCGCGCAGGGTCACAAACGATCGTCTGCGCGACGTTCTCCTCCGTGCGAGATCAAGGACGACGACGCCTACACCGCCGCGATTCGCAAAAACACCACCGAGCCCTACTTTTCCACCGACCTGGTCGATCACCTGCCATCCGATTCCTGCGTTCCGGCCCCCGACGCGTATCTCGGGCACATCATCGGCGCGCCGGACGTCCTCGACCATGTGGGCCAGATCAATGGCTACATGCGCGAGCTCGCGAGCCACAGCCCGCGCGTCCGCCTCTTTTCCATGGGCAAGAGCGAGGAAGGGCGCGAGATGATCCTGGTGGCGATCGCGGACGAGGACACCATCGCGAATCTCGATCACTATCGGGAGATTACCTCCCGCCTCGCGGACCCGCGCAGCCTGTCGGACTCCGACGCCGCCGCCCTGGTGAACGAGGGGAAGCCCATTTATTGGGCCGACGGCAGCATTCACTCGCCCGAAACTGGCTCGCCTGAAATGCTGATGGAACTCGCTTACCGCCTGGCCGTGGAAGACACCCCGATGATCGAGACCATCCGCAAGAACTCGATCGTGCTCCTGACGCCGGTGGTGGAGACCGACGGCCACGACCGCGAGGTGGACATCTACCTCTACCGCAAACATCATCCTGAGGCGAACACCTATCCTCTCACCTGGTGGGGCCATTACGTCTCGCACGACAACAATCGTGACGGCATCACGCTTTCGCTCGCGCTTTCGCGGCACATGACGGATACTTACCTCGAGTGGCACGCCACCGTGCTCCACGACCTGCACGAGTCCATTCCCTACCTTTATATTTCCACCGGCACCGGGCCCTACAACGCCTGGCTCGATCCCCTGGTGACCGACGAATGGCAGCGCCTGGCCTACTATGAGGTGGAGGAATTGACGAAGCGCGGCATCATCGGCGTCTGGACCCACGGTTTCTACGACGGCTGGGCGCCGAATTACATGATCTGGGCCGCTACCGGCCATAACGGCATCGGGCGCTTCTATGAGACCTTCAGCAACGCCGGCGCCGACACGGCCGAGCACGAGCTTACACCCGCCGAGACCAGCCGCGACTGGTACCGCCCCAATCCGCCGCTCTCCAAGGTGCTGTGGTCGGCCCGAGACAATATCAACCTGCAACAAAGCGGTCTGTTGCTCGGCCTCTACAACGTGGCCAGCCACGGCCACGAATTTCTGGAGGATTTCTACCTGAAGGGCAAGCGCTCGGTGGCCAAAGCCCGCGCCGAGGGCCCGGCCGCGTGGGTGCTCCCGGGCGGCGATGCCCGGCCCGGCGATCAGGCCCGGCTGCTCCGCATCCTGCAGTCGCAAGGCATCGAGATCTCGCGCGCCGAAAAGGACTTTTCCGTGCCCGTGCCGAACGCGGAAAGCCCGGCGATCGGAGGAGAGCAGCCCGCCAAGGCCGGCGAAGGCGGCAATCCGGCCGCAGGAAAGGACGATACGCAGGGCGAGAATGAGGCGCCCTCCGATTCCGAATCGAAGCCCAAGAAGCCCACAACCACCGTCGCGCATTTCCCGGCCGGCAGTTACGTGATCCGCATGGACCAGCCTTACAGCCGGTTCGCTGACACCCTGCTCGATACGCAGTATTACAGCCCTCACGACCCGCGCCCCTACGACGACACCGGCTGGACCCTGGGCGCGCTCGCGGACGTGCGGACGGTGCGCGTGATGGATCCCTCCATTCTTGATGTGCCCATGAAGAAGCAGGAGGGCGAAGTCGCGGCGGCGGGCGGGATCGCGGGCGGCGGGCACAGCCTGTATCTCGTCAACAACAATACCGATTCCGCCCTGGCCTCGTTCCGCTACCGCCTGGCGAACGTCGCCATGCAGGCTTCCGAAGAGCCCTTCGAAGCCGGCGGACGGAAATTCAATCGCGGCACCTTCATCATCGCGAACGGCGATCGCGACGCCGTCGAATCCGCGGCTCGGGAATTCGGCGTCAGCGTGGTCTCGACCGACGACGCGGTCAGCGTCGCGCGACATGATCTCGACGCGCCCCGCATCGCTCTTCTGCACGGCTGGGACAATACGCGCGAGGATGGCTGGTATCGCATCAGCCTGGATCAGCTCAAGATTCCCTACACGTATCTGGCTGTCACCAAGGTTCGCGACCTCGCGGACTTGCGCCAGCAGTTTGACGTCATCATCGTGCCGCCCGACTGGAGCGATCTTGCCAGTATGATCCAGGGTATCCCCACGCGCGGCAATCCCATGCCCTGGAAGAATACCGCGGAGCTCGCGAGCCTCTTCGCGCCAGGTCTCGACACCAGCGACGACATCCGCGGCGGCCTGGGGTTCTCGGGCGTCGCCAACCTGGAGCACTTCGCGAGCGAGGGTGGTCTGCTGATTACGGTGGAGGGAGCCTCCGCGCTCGCGGTGGACGGCGGCATGACGGAAATGGTCGCGCTGCGGCGTCCGCAGCACCTGGTGTGCCCCGGCGACGTCCTCCAGGCGTCCGTGGAAGATCTGAAGAGCCCGGTGGCCTATGGGTACAACTCGAAGCTTTACGTCTACTACCACGAAAATCCGGTCATCAACGTGGGCTTCGGAGGCGGGCGCGGCGCCAGTGGCGAGGCCGGCGAGACGCGCAGCAGCGGCCGGGGCTCGCCGACGGATCCTGATGTGATCCAGGGCCGCACCTACACGCCGCCCGAACCCAAGCGCACGCCGCGCGAGCAGGAGCTTTACATCCCGGATGAGCTGAGGACGTACCTCGGCAGCCGGATTCCGCCCGCGCGCGACTTTCCCCGCGTCATCCTGCGCTTCGCGGACTCGAAGAACCTGCTCTTGAGCGGCTTGCTCGACGGCGGGCAGGAACTGGCCGAGAAGCCGGCAGTGGTCGACCTGCCGCACGGCCAGGGGCACATCTTGATGTTCTCCACCAATCCCATGTGGCGGAATGAAAACTCGGGCAGCTTCTTCCTGCTCTTCAACGCCGTCATGAACTACCGCCATCTCGATGTGGGTCGCGCCGCCCCGGCGGGCGCGGCGGGCGCCCGGCCGGACGCGAGCGCTGAGCCGTGAGGCTGCTTCCCGCTATGGCGAGATCCCAAATACGGGTCCAAGGTTCTGCTGCCGTCTCCCGCAGTCGTGCCGGTGACGGCGCGACTCGAGCGGGGCGAGATAGTCGCTTGGGATGGCGGATCTATCGGGATCGTGAGGTGATGGGTCTTCGGCTGAAACTGAGCCGCCAGTGGCGCAGGGGCAGGTTTCAAACCTGCCCCTACATCGGCTCTAATACGTGAACGACTGAAGTTCCGTCACGCCGGAATCGGGGCCATCCACAAATCCAGAACGCTGGCTCGGGTGCAGGGCAATGTACATCGGGACCACGTTGAAGCTATTCGAGAAATCGAACCCGTTCAGGGTTTCTTCAAGATCTCCGCTCGTGTTGTAAACGTAGATCGTGCTGCCGCTCGCGGACGAACTTGAAACCGGCTGCGCGACCAGGAACAGCTTGTTGATGGGATCGAACTCGACGTCCGCCCCGCTGTAGTATTGCTGCCCGCCCGATCCCGGCAGTTCCACGCTGAAGCCGGTCTCGGTGGCCAGAGTGTAGAACTCGACGCTGGCATCGTCTTCGGTGGTGGTGCAGAAAATGCCGTCCGCCGAGTCGACCGCCATACCGTTGACGAATCCGTAGCCGATGCCGGTGAATTCACTGAAGGCGCTGGTGGAGGTATTGACCAGGCCAATGACGGGCCGGCAGCCGAAGCAGCCGTCCCCACCGCCCATAATCGCCTGACTGGTCACGGTGTCGTACGCCATTGGTGGCGGGACGCTGCCGAAGTTATAGGAATCAGTGATATGAACGACCGGCCCGAACGTGTTGGCGGCGATATTCGACGAGAAAACATACGGGATGAAGTTCCCGCTGTTGTCATAGGCGAATACGGCGACCTCAGATTCGCCCTGGTTGTGAGTGACGCCGTCGGGCATAATGATGTGCTCCGATCCGATGGGCGGCGTCCACAGACTAGTGACCTTGTTGCCCTCGAGCGGATTCAGGACCGGGTAGATGCGTTTGGTGACGTAAATTCCCGTTACGATCTCCTGCTCTGACAAGCCCACGCTGTTTCCGAACACGCCGTAAGTGATGTAATCGTCCTGGGATTGGGTTTCAGCCACGACTTTAACGATCTGGCCGGTCGCCTGGTTAAAAGTCTCGATCGCAGCCAGCACGTTTCCGTTCGCGAGGGTCTTTGCCTCGCTCAGCAATCCCTCGGTGCCGTTCTGGTCGATGTCGAAGCCAAAGATCTGGCCGCCAAACTTGCTGTGGACGATGATCGTCCCGGCGCCGGCCGCGGGGTTCGACTGGAACTGACGGGCCTGCCCGAAAGCCAGGGCGGAGCAGAGTAGCAGCGGAGCCAGAGACAACGTCGCCCGTCTTGCCATTTCTCCCATTCCTGCGAGCTTCCCTCGCGGGGAAGATGATTTTGCGTTCTTGCCGGTTGCCGCGAACACGATGCACCTTTCTGTTGCCGCACTCATATCTGATCTCCTTTGAATAGTCTTCCGGGCTTCCATTGACATGATAGGTCAACAACGACCGGGATGTGTCACGGGTTGGTCAACGATTTGTAAAAAGGGATAGGAAGAAGTCGAAAGTCGACAGTCCACAGTTGACAGTCAACAGTTGAGAGTTCAGAGTTGGAGGCTTTTCAAAGCTTTGCTTTGCATGCGTCGGAGGAGCCGAAGCGAAGGGCCTAATCACCACGGAGTGGCCCCCCTTGTGCTTCCGAAGCATTGCCGCCAGAAGCAAACCAGGGTGGCTGTAGAGCGAAGTGAGATCGTCGGGATACGCGTCGCGGACGCCGCCGCTATGGTGATCGGCGCGGCCCGCCTTTCGACCACTGACTGTCAACTGTCGACTGTCAACTCCACGGCGGTGAGGACACAGCCGCTACAGCTTCTCCCCGTTGCCGTTGGTAGTCGCAGCGCTACGCGCCAGCGCGTGGGTGGTCATAACCATGTCAGGCGGAGGCGGTGCGGCCGCGCCGGCAGCCGAAACGTCCGGGGCCACCAGCGCTCCTTCGTCGTCGCGCATGAACGTCAGGCGTCGTTCATCCGCGCTGTAATCCACGATAATCAGATCCCCCAGGCTGATCTGCGACGTGGCGATGAGATTGGAGAGCGGAAACACCAGATGCCGCTCGATGGCGCGCTTCAAGTGACGCGCTCCGAAACGCATGTCGATGCCTTCGCGCAGCAGGAAGTCGCGGGCGGAGCGGGTGCACTTGAATACAAACTGGCGCTCGCTCATCGAAGTAATGATGCGCTCCTGGACGCGCGAGAGTTCGATGTCGAGGATCTTCTCCAGATGTTCTTGCTTCAGCGAGCGGAACACGATCACCTTATCGATGCGGTTCATGAACTCGGGCGAGAACTTGCGCCGGGCGGCCTCGGTGGCCACGCGATAAATCTTCTTGTCCAGGAGGTCGTCGTTCTCGTGCGGGCGCGCGTTGAACCCCAGGCCCGCGGTCATCAGCTTGTTGACCTCTGCTGAGCCGAGGTTTGAGGTCAGAAAGATCATGGCCCGCGACAGATCGACGCGGCGGTTATCTCCGAGGGTCAGCGTGGCTTTGTCGAGGATCCCCAGCAGAAGCTGCCAGAGGGCATCGCTCGCCTTCTCGATCTCGTCGAACAGCACCAGCGAGAGCTTCACGGTGTCGGTGTAGTACTGCTCGAGGGTGTCCTGGGTGATCAGCGGCTGCGTCTCGCGGTGGCCGAGGTATCCCGGAGGAGAGCCGATGAGTTTGGCGATTTCATGGCTGTGCTGGAATTCGGCGCAGTCGATCTTCAGGACTGCATTCGGGGTCCCGAAGAGGACTTCGGCGGCGGCTTCGACCAGCCGTGTCTTGCCGGACCCTGTCGGGCCGAGAAGCAGCAGGTTGGAAATGGGCCGTCCCGGCGAGGCAAGGCCCGCCAGGTAAACCTGATACACGCGCGCCAGGCGTCGTACGGCCCTGTCCTGCCCGACTACCTTGCGCGCCAAGGCATTTTCGAAGTCGCGTACCTCGGGACTGTGAATCGTCGGATCCAAGACTGTCTGATTTGCTCCCATAAGAACCTCCCCCCGTTTGTCACTGCTCAACTACGAAGCATGTAAGCCCGCGAACCTCCCCTTTCGAAGTTGGTTCAGCTTCACTTCCAGCGTCGCTCGCAGGAGCTTAAGCTCGGTTGCGAACTGAACGCGTAACTCCCGATCTCTTAGCACCTCAAGTACGGGCCACTGAAAGTCCGCAATCTCGAGGTGCATGCCGCGGATATCCGCCAGCAGATTCCGCAAATACTCCGAATCGTTCAGCAGGGGCTGCACCAGATCGTGCGTCGCCCTGCGTTTCAAACTCGTCCAGTCCACCTCAACGAAGGGGTGCTTGGCGGTAACGTGCTGGACGATCTCCTCGCTGATCCTGGGCCTTCGTCCGAGGCACGCGAGGTATATCTGACGCACCCGACCCTTCTTCCGCACGTTGTGGACCAAATAGTACGAGCGGCCGCGTTTCCTAATGAACGCCATAAGTTAGCGCTCTCCAGCTTGTGGTAGTGCCTCAAGTGTCACCACAGTGACGACGTCTCATCTGGTTCTTTTCAGCCAATCTTGGACTACCCGGCGTCAGTAGTGGCGGATTATCCACCACGTCCCACCCCTTGTCAACAATAAAGTTGCGAGGGTCAAGCATAATAAATCGTTATGGGTTACCCGTTCAGATGATGCCTTCAAGGCTACCCGGCTAAGCTCCGCTGAGAAGTAGGGAAACTTGCCTCAGGGCGGCTCTGTAAAGCTCCGCTTGTTGGACTGTAGACGGTTGCGGTTTCGGGACGCGGCATCGCAGCAGTGCCGTTGGGCGCGGTCCGGGAGCGCGTGCAGGATGCCCGCTCGCAGTCACGGCCGGGTTTTCGCGCTGCCGGCTGGCGTCCAGGATGCCCGAGCTCCCAAGCCATGCCCTACGGCAAAGTGACAGGGTAAGTGACCAACCTACTTGGCTTTGGGACCTTGGCGGGCTAGAATCAGCCCTGCATGTCTGATCTGAAACTCTCCGCGACTTCAGCAGCGACGAACGCCAGCCTCAAGATCATTGCGGCCGGCATCATTATCGCCGGGCTCTACTATGGCAGCTCGGTGATCATGCCGGTGGTTCTCTCGATCTTCATTGCCTTCGTATTCGATCCGGGCGTTCGCCTGATGGAGCGAATCAGGTTCCCGCGATGGCTGGGATCGCTGGTTCTCGTGCTGCTCGGACTGGCCGCGATTTATCTTATCGGGTACGTGTTGTACAACCGCGCCATGGCGCTGGCGGCGGACATGCCGCGTCTGGAGGACCGGCTAAGCCAGTTGTCGACGCGGATGGAGGGTCCTTTCGCTCGCCTGACAGCCACTCCTGTGGATCGAAACATCCAGACGGTACGGATTCAGCAGGAATCGCCGTGGGGACAGTACCTGTTGAAAGGGATCGGTTCTTTCTTCTCCTTTACCGCGGCGGTGATGTTTATCCCGTTTCTGGTCTTCTTCATGCTCACTTCAAAGAACCGCCTGTGGGCGGCGACCTTGAATCTGTTCGCGCTGGAGCGGCGCCACCACGCTGAGCAGGTGATTCAAGGGATCAGCGCCATGGTGCGGCAGTACGTGCTGGGCAATTTCCTTGTCGCGCTCATCTGCGCTACGGTGACCACCCCGATCTTTGCGCTCATCGGCGTTCCCTATGCCGCGATGATCGGACCTTTGTCGGCGTTCTTGAATCCCATTCCCTACATCGGAGTCGTACTGGCGGTTATCCCACCCATACTTGTCAGTTTGATGGCTTTTGACACCATCGGCCCGTTCGTCGCAATGATCGTTACGGTGACGATCATCCACCTCCTGGCCGTTAACCTCCTGACGCCCCGTATTGTCGGCCATCGGGTGAAGCTGAGTGCGATTTCGGTGACACTGGCCTTGATGTTTTGGGGATTCTTGTGGGGCGGTGTCGGACTGATTCTCGCCATTCCCATTACCGCCGCGTTCAAGGCGGTCTGCGACAACGTGCGTCCCCTGAAGCCACTGGGCTCCTGGCTCGGGGAGAGCTAGCAACCCGTTGCCGGTTGGCGGTTGCTGGTCGTCGGTCGGGTCGGTCGGTAGTTGACGGTTCGTAGATCGTAGATCGTAGATCGCGGATCGTTGAGCAAACTGCACGCGGCAACGAGAATTGGTCACCGACAACCGACTGTCAACTGTCGATTCCACGGCGGTGAGGACACCGCCGCTACAGCTATTCCCTTCGGCGGTCATAGACCGCCGCTACAGCGCGCAAAGCCTTCACACGATCCGCCAGCGAATCGCATCCCTGGAAAATCGATATGCCGGCGATTCCCGCAGCGCCCGCCGCCAGGCACGGCGCAGTGCGTTCGACGGTGATCCCTCCCAGTGCGAGCACCGGCATCCGGCGTGTTCCGCGCACCGCTTGCTCGAGAACCTCCAGGCCGAGCGGAGGTCCGTATCGCAGCTTGGATGCCGTTTCGAAAATCGGTCCCAAAAGGGCGTAATCTGCGCCGGTTTCTTCCGCAGCCCGAACGTCTTCGGCGGAGTGACACGAAACGCCGACCGAGAAATCCGGCGGCACGGCAGTCCGTATTCTTGCGGCGGGCATGGACTGGCCGCCCAGGTGGACACCTCCCGCGCCGCCCGCGAGCGCCACGTCAAGCCGGTCGTTGACGATCACGCGAGTTGATGATCCGCGCGCGATCGCGGCCGCATTCTGCACCAGTTCCAGCAAGGCGCGGGTGCCGAGGTCCTTTTCACGAATCTGAACCAGATCGATACCGGCGCGAGTGGCCTCCTCGATGATCGCAAGAAGTGGACGGTCACCGAGAGCCCGACGGTCAGTGATGTAACAGACGCTGAACGGCCTGGGCGTCATGAGCGCAATGTCGTAGGGCCGGGACCGGGCCGCTCGTGACGCGCAAAACGGACGGCTTCCCAGAATCCCAGCGCGATGTCCGCCACTCCGACCCCGGAAATCGCACCGCGGACATAGTAATTGCCGGCCACGGTCTGAACCCAGGAGTAGCGCAGAAAGAAGTAGTTCTCGCCCCAAGGGAAGAGCCACGGCGAGAGCAGCAGCATCATGCCCATCATCAGCCAGAGAACAATGTAGAGGACGTTGAACAGGCGCATTTAGCTCTTATTGCGGATCCTTCCAAAGCTTCGGCGTGCCTGGCGCACGCTGGACGAGGCGGCTACCACGTGTTGCCTCCACCCGGCGGCGGCCAGATTCCCATTGCGCGCCGCAACAGCGCGATCTGTCCGATGTGATAGCTGTTATGCGCGGCTTCCTGCCAGATCATGGCGAGGACGGTTGAGGCGCGCTCCGCCTGGCTGGGATGAGTGGGAGGAACCTCGCGCCCAAGCACGTCGGCGCCAGACTCTGCGAGCGAGACGTATTCACCGAGGAGTTTCCTGAATCTCGCCACCTGCTCGATCCACTCAGCCTCGTCGCGCGGAGCCGATGCCGGTGGGAAGCTCTCGTCGTTGTGAGTGGGATAGTGCGGGGAATTACCGCGTATTCTCTCGAGATCGTAATCCATCCAGAAATTCAGGTGCGAGAGAAGCTGCCAGATCGAGTGAGGAAAGCCCTGAATCACCTGACCCGCCCGCTCCGCTGTGACATCTTCCACGCAGGCGATGGGATCCACGTGGGCGCCGCGGCCGCGGAGGAGTTCCTGAAGAACGCGCGTGCTGGAAACTTCGCTCATATTCTCCCCGATTATTTGCCCGCCATGGTTCGCTCAATTTCGTCGGGATCGCTTGGCAGGCGCTTCGTGAGCACCTCGTTTCCGTCAGGGGTGATCAGAATCATGTCTTCGATTCGGACGCCGATCTTCTCCTCGGGGATGTAGATGCCCGGCTCATCGGTGATGACCATGCCGGGCTCGAGCGGCTTGGTGTAGTCCATCGGATCGTGGACGTTGAGGCCGACGGAGTGTCCGAAGCCGTGCGGAAAATACTGGCCGAGCGATTTGCCGTGCAGGTCCTTGCCGTGCGTGTTGATGTAATCGTAGGCGATCCGCTGCAGCCCGTTCTTGCCGTCGAAAGTCGCCCCGGGTCTGGCCGCGGCCATGACGGCGGCTTGCGCCCCGCGCACGATCTCGTAGATCTCGCGCTGGCGCGGCGTGAAATGACCATTCACGGGCAGCGTGCGTGTCATGTCGCTGGCGTAGCCGCCGTAGGATCCGGCTACATCCATGACCACGACGTCGCCGGACTGCATCTGCTCGGTGTCGGCATCGTAGTGCAAGACGGTGGAGTACAGCCCCGAGCCTACGATAGGCGGATACGATGGCCACTCGTCGCCGCGGCGCTCGAATTCGTACTTCATCAAGGCAGAAATCTCGTATTCCCAGACACCAGGATGAACGGCCTTCATGGCGGCGAGTTGGGCATCGACGGAGTTCTCCACCGCCTTGCGGATCAGGGCGATCTCGCCCGGCGATTTTACCGCTCGCATTGTCACCAGCAGCGGCCGGAGATCGGCAAAATTCGCGGTGGGGGCGAGTTGTTTCAGCTTCGCGACCTCGTCCTGCTGGAAGCAGTTCTCACCGCTCTCGGGCTGCGGCGTGAGTTCGGTGTAAGTCTTGGGGAATTTCCGCAGCGCTTCCTCGAAATCGGACCTGAACGCCTTGGTGCTGCGGACGGTCGCGAATCCGGTCTGGGAGGAGGCGTCCGGCGAGTCGGGTCCGACACGCGGACCATTCCACTTTTCCTCGAAGAGATTGCGCGGAGGAAGGTAAAGGATCTCTTCGCCAATCGCCGGCGGCTGGTTTGCCCCCGAGGGCTTCGGCACCAGCATCATGATGGCGCCGGGCTCATTCCAGCCGGTCAGATAGTAGAACTCCTCGTTCTGGCGGAAAGTGGTGACTGAGGCGGCCACGTCCTCGTCGTAGGAGCCATACAGGACGATTACTCCGTCGCCGGTGCGGGCGACCAGTTGCGCGCGGCGAGCCTGATAATCGGCCAGATTGCCGCGGTCCCAGGCGTGGACGCAGGGTGCGAAGCCGGCAAGAACGGCGATCGTCAAGACTCGGGTGAGCAGGCGCGGGCGGCGCGAGCGATTTGGCGGCACGAGCTATCCCCTTCGATCTGGACACTGGCCGGCCGCGGAACGATCGCGTCCGGCGCATGTCACATCATAGCTGATGCGGTGGCTTCGCCGACGCCCAACTTAGCGGCTGAAGCGCAGGACGACGCCGAAGCATAGGCGCACGTCGTTCTGCGGGGTATTCGTGAACTGCTCGCGGAGATAGTCGGCCTGAATGATTCGAATCCAGACGAAGCGCGTAGCCTGCACATCGAGGCCGCCGCCCAGCGCCGTGGTGAAGGCCGTCTGGTGCTCCGTGACGGGCCCACAAATCGGGCACGGACCGCCGGCCGGACAGACCGGACATGGAACGGTTGCGATTTCTCTTCCTTGAGTGCCGCCCACCAGGACGTGAGCGAACGGAGTCACCTTGGGCACCCCTCGATAAGCGAAGTGGGGTCCAAACAGGTACGAGAAGTCGTTCGAATAGGCATTAAAGGGCTGCGGAGATTTGTAATGATCGCTGAGATCGACTTCCAGGCCGAAGAAGCGATTGAAATTTCCCGTCAGCGACCCGTCCCATCCGCTGGCGTTGATGCCAGGCCCGTTGTGAAGGTAGGAATACCCGCCGAAAATCTCGCCGCCCTGCGCGACGCTGCACAGAGGCACGGCGACAAGAGCGGCAACGCACAGTAGTCCGATGCGTGCCATTCGCATGTTAACCTCCTGAACTGGCCGCGGCTGGGAACAGACGGGGCACGGCCTCCGATGTTAAGAACACGCGAAACCGGCAGATGTTGCGGGCGCCAATCAGATTTCTGCGGAGATGCTGCGGCTGCGGGCGAGCGCCGGAACGGAGTTCTTCAGCCGGCGCAGCGGAGTCTGAAGCAGGGAAAGCGTGCCCATGTACAGATACCCGCCAAGGAAGAGCATCAGAAAGGGCGTGGTGAGGTAGTCCTCAACGCTGAAGGAGTAAAGCGTGGTGAAAAGGAAATAGGAGGCGAGGCCAAGCTCGACGTAAGGAACCCATCCGCTCTTGCGGGCATACTTCTTGCGTTCCCAGGCGCCTTCCTTGCCTTCCACCCGATACTTCGGCGTGCGCACGAATTCGGACTGCATCCCGAACAGCGCTTCCAGCACCACCTTGGCGTTCATGACCGAGAGCCCGATGCCGGTGGCCATCAGGAAGGGCATGTACTTGATGCGTTGCATCCACGTCTTCGGATAGAGCTGGCGCTGCGCCACCATGTAAAAGCTCGAAACCGAGCATGTGGATGCGAGGAACAGCGGCAGGTCGAGATAAAGCATCTGAAACCAGCCCTGGTAAAAGCGGACGATCATGGCCGGCAGGAGGATCAGCGAGAACACCACCATCAGCGGATACGCGCAGTTGGCGGTCAGATGGAAAGTGGCTTCGAGCTTGATTTTGAGCGGCTGCTTGCTGCGCCAAACGGCGGGAAGAATCTTGCGCGCCACCTGCGTGAGCCCCTTGGCCCAGCGCGCCTGCTGCGATTTGAAAGCATTCACTTCGACCGGCAGTTCCGACGGGCATTCGATGGTGGGATCGTAGATGAACTTCCAACCCTTGAGCTGCGCGCGATAGCTGAGATCCGTATCCTCGGTGAGCGTGTCATGCTCCCAGCCGCCCGCGTCGTCGATGGCGCTGCGGCGCCACATTCCGGCGGTGCCGTTGAAATTGAAAAAGCGGCCGGAGAAGTTGCGCCCGCCGTGCTCGATCACGAAATGGCCGTCGAGCACGATCGCCTCGACCTCGGTCAGCATCGAGTACTCGCGATTCAGCCACGTCCAGCGGCCCTGCACCACGCCCACTTTGGGATCGGTGAAGTAGGGCAACATGCGGCGGATCACGTCCGGGTTGGGAACGAAGTCGGCGTCGAAAATCGCCACAAACTCGCCAGTGGCCTTCTCGAGGCCCGCCTCGAGCGCGCCCGCCTTGAAACCCTCCCGATTGTCGCGATGCAGGTAGCTGACCGGATACCCGTCGCGCGCGTACTGGCTCACGAGGCGCGACGCAACAATCGTCGTCTCGTCGGTGGAGTCGTCCAGCAGCTGAATCTCGAGCAACTCTCGGGGATAATCGATCTGCGTTGTCGCCTCCAAGAGCCGTTCCACCACGTAACGTTCGTTATAAATCGGCAATTGGATCGTCACGCGCGGAAGCTTCTCGAATCCTTCCGGCGGCTGGGGCGCGTGTTTACGATGGCGCAGGTAAGTCCAAGTGAGATAGTAGCGATGAATCCCGTAGATCGACAGAATAATAAGGATGGTGAAGTACGGAATCAGGATGCTGAGATCAAAGGCGTTCGGCTGATAAATCTGTGAAAAAGGGTCCTTGTGAAAGATCTTTTGGACGTAGTGGATCACCGGGTTTGGGGGCGCGATCAAACTCGAGATCAGAAGGAGCTTCGACATAAGACTGTAACGCGCAGAAACGAGGTCAATCAATCGTACTAAAACCGATTATAACCGATCAGGAGAACCGTCGCCAAACCGCAATTGGATCCCCGGTGCCACGAATGAATCTTTTGGCGAAATCAGGTCGATCTGCCAGCAGACAAAAGACTTAGGCCTGCCAGTTCGTTTCCCGGAATCCGCGTTATCTTGCTCGAAATAAAGAGGATGCTTTCTCCAGTTCGTTTAAGTTCTTTGTTTTCATGCCCTCTTCCAAAGCTCGCCCGCCGGCTGCTCCTTGCGGCTCCCAATTGGTTGGAATTTGCCGGGCTTGCAGTCTCAGTCCTGCGAACGAATCCTTTGGCGAAAACCCGGCCATCGTATAGCAAACAAAGGGCTTGACCCGCGCAGTTCGAATTGGGGGCACAGTGATAAGTACATGGAAATAAAAGAGATCGCCCGTACAGTTCGTTTAAGGGTTTTGTTTTCAACGACGCTGTGCGAGCTCTGAAGGTGTTCCCGCCGAGCTTAGGTTCATAGCTCAGCATAACGGTGCAAGTCTAATGCGCACCCAGGGGCAAAGTCAAGCGCAAAAAGAGCAGGGTCTCCAAAACTCACGTGTGCGGGCCAGGCCCTGTGCCCGCCCGTAAGCCTGATTAGGGCAAGAATACACTTGCCTGACCAATTGGTCATGTTTCCTTGCCAGACACGAGAAGCAATTCTAAGGCTGCGATCAGAGTTTGATTAATCAGCGGCTGAGAGGAGAGTGGATTCAGAAGCTGAAGATTCCGATGGACGTCTTTAGCATTTTGAGTGGTTTGGTTGATGTGCATGTCGATAACGTCTTTGATTATAAAGATCGCTTCCCGGTGCCTGTCGGACACTCGAAACACTACGTACATCTCGCAAAGAATGCTGACCATGACTAGCCCGAATGCGACGCCAAACATTGAAAACTTACTGAGAGGTTTCGTCAGGTTAAATACAACCGACCCGAGGTTATAGGCTATGGCTGTCAAGACAAAAATGTTCCAGTTCCTGTCGGACCGTTTTCGTCGGCTTGTTATCCTGACGTTTGTGTTGGTGCTGTCTTCCTTTTGGACTGGTTTCGCCACAGCACGAGCGGTTTTCACCTGCCAATATCCCGCGATCAAGGTGATCGCGGACGGTATTATGATGCTCGCCAACGTCATCCAGATCCCAACGGTCATGGGCCTCCTTATCTTTCTGTGCCTGCGAGGATTTGGCAAAGATCGTTCGTGTTCCCAAGTCCGACGTCGAGCGCAAGATGAAGCGCGCTAAAGCCGCTCGGAAGCGCAAGGCGTAAACGATGAACACGCCGATAAAACTCGATTCTCGTTGGCTTGGTCAGCCAAATATATTCTTGCCCTGATTAGGACAGCACCAGGAGTCGCTCGGAGGTCGGTCGCGCGGGCCTGAGGTCTCTCGGCGCCGTCGCCATCTACGGATTGTCCAGCAGTTCCCTGTACACCGCTGGATCGACATTCCCGCCGCTGATCACGCAGCAGACCCGGCGTTCGCGGAAACGGTCGGGGTCTGTCAGAAGGGCGCCGACGGAGAGTGCGCCGGTGGGTTCGGCCTTGAGATTGGCAAGCTCGAAAAGCATGCGGACCGCCCGCGCGATGTTCTCCTCGGGCACTTCGACGATCCCGCCGAGACCATCCTTGAGAATCGGCCAATTGTGGATTCCGACGCTTACCGTGCGCGCGCCATCGGCGATGGTCTGCGGTTCGGACTCGTTGGCCACAATGTGCCCGGCGCGCAGCGATCGCGCCGCGTCGTTCCCCAGCAGCGGCTCCGCGCCGATCACTTCGAGAGATTTACCCGCGCGGCGAAGTCCGCTGATAATTCCGGAAGTGAGCCCGCCGCCGCCCACCGGCGCGACAACAACGTCGAGCGGACGATTCAGGCGCGCGAGTTCATCCCCCAGGCTGCTGTTGCCCTCGATGACCAGCGGATCGTCATAGGCGCTGGCGATGTAGGCTTCGGGGTGTTCGGCGGCAAGCTCGGCGACGCGTGCGGCGCGGCTCTTGGCGCGCACGTCCACGAATTCAACCTGCCCGCCGTACTCGCGCACGGCATTCACCTTCACGCGCGCGCTGGTCTGCGGCATGACGACGATCGATTGCTTGCCCACGAGCGAGCAGGCATAGGCCATGGCCTGCCCGAAATTTCCCGACGATGCGGCGATAACCAGCGGGTTCGGCACATGCGACACCACGTGATAGGTCGCGCGAAATTTGAAGCTGCCGGTGTGCTGGAAGGTCTCGGTGGCAAGCACCAGGTCCAGGCCCAGCTTCCGCGCGAGCCGCGGAGCCTCGACGATCACCGTGGGTCGTGCCGTGTGCGTTTTTGCAGCCGGCGTCGCTGTAGGTTGTCCCATGTTGGCTAGACCTGCACGCTGACGGCGGTCTCGGTGCGCGTGACGGGACGATAGAGCGTATCGCGTTCGATGGGTTCGCGTCCGGCGTCGCGGATGAGCCGGATGATGTCGCGCCGGGTGAGCGCCTGCGGGGTGGAGGCGCCGGCGTCGTGATAGATCTTCTCTTCCACCACGGTGCCGTCAAGATCGTCCGCGCCAAATCGCAGGGCGACCTGGGCCACGCGCGGCGTCATCATGATCCAGTAAGCTTTGATGTGCGGGAAATTGTCGAGCAGCAGCCGCGCGACGGCCACGTTCTTCAGGTCCATGAAGCCGGTGGTCTCATCGTGCGGCACGAGCTTGCCCAGTTCCGTGTTCGCGGGATGAAAGGCGAGCGGGATGAACGTCTGGAATCCACGAGTCTGGTCCTGGAGCTTCCGCAGTTGCAGCAGATGATCGGCGCGATCCTCGGCGGACTCAATGTGGCCATACAGCATCGTAGCGTTCGATTGCAGACCGAGTTCGTGCGCGATGCGATGCGTCTTCAGCCAGGTGTAAGCGCCGATCTTGTGATCGCAGATCACGCGGCGCACGGCCGGAGCGAAAATCTCAGCGCCGCCGCCGGGCAACGATCCGAGACCCGCGTCCTTCATCTTCTCGAGCACCTCGCGAATTGAAAGGCGCGTGATGTGCGAGTAATAACCGATTTCGACCGCGGTGAATGCCTTCAGGTGAACGGTCGGAAAGCGCTCCTTCAATCCCCGAAGCAGATCGAGGTAGTAGTCGAAGGGAAGATCGGGATGCAGCCCGCCCACGATGTGGAATTCGGTGACGGCTTCGGTCCAGCCCTCGCCCGCGCGACGGAAAGCCTCCTCCAGCGCCATCGTGTAAGCGCCATCCGCATCCGGCTTGCGTCCGAAAGCGCAGAGCTTGCAACTGGCCACGCAGACGTTCGTCGGATTAATATGGCGGTTGACGTTGAAATAGGTGGCGTTGCCGTGCAGTCTCTCGCGGACGTGGTTCGCGAGAGACCCGATCGCCAGCAGGTCGTGCGATTTGTAAAGCGCGACGCCGTCCTCGAAGGTCAGCCGTTCGCCGGCCAGAACTTTGGCCGCGATGGGCTCAAGCGCAGCGTCGCTCAAATGCAGGTTCGTGGAAGCCATGAATTTACATTCTAATCTGTGGTGCGACACGCTGGCAAACGAGGCACCAAGACAGCAGTGGTGTCGTTTGCTCATTGAAGCCGCTCTCGGCACGTCGTCCTTCCCGCGAAAGCGGGAATCCACTTCGCGGGCGGTCCATTCACGGTTTCCCGGTGATTCCCGCTTTCGCGGGAATGACGACGTGCCAAAGAGGCGTGCAAATTCGAAACGACACCATTACCACCAAGACACCGTGTGCGTGCACGGCGAATCGAGCGCCGGAAGCGCGAAACGAGCATCTAATAGTGGTGACGACAGGCCTTTGATGCTGACGTCTGGGGAGGCAGTCACGCGCGAGGCGGTCTGGTCTTCCCAGCAGTCTAGATACTACACTGAGGCGTGGAGTCCCAAAGGTTACAGCAACGCTAAATTCTCGAGTTGGCCGAGCCGTTTGGCAGTATTGTTGCTATGGATCGAATGCCCTCGGACCCGCATCAATATTGGGGTTAGGGGCTTGACAAGGGGTTTAGGATAGTTCTTTATGAGTCTGACGCCGAGTACCACGCTCGAAGTAGTTGCCGCGAAAATAAACTCGGGTGAATCGCAGTTGAATGAGCCTCGTTACGAGGCGGCCTTCTTCTACGCACTCTTTCTGCGCGGCTATCCTTTGGAGAAGCTACGGGAAGATATCGACGTTTCGCCGAAGGTGCTGGAGCGCTGGCGGCGGCTGGCGGCCGGCGATCCGTGGTATCGGGCGACGGTCGAGAAAATGCTTCTCTACAGAAAAGAAGTGCTGGCGATATTCGACTCTCTTGTCCTTCGGGAACTGCCTACCACCGCAACCACTCACTGATCTTCTGTAAGTCGACAGTTGACAGTCGACAGTCAACAGTTCTCGCAAACGAAACTCGAAAAGCGAAACTCGAAAAGCGAAACTCGGGAGGACATCTGGGATTGACAGTCTCTTGAGTCGCTCAGTGGATGAGTACGTCCGCGGCCCACGTGGCGAAGAAAAGCACGCTCACATATCCGTTGATGTTGAAGAAGGCCGCGTTCACCCGCGAAAGGTCTGAAGGACGAACGAGGCCATGCTCGTAGGCAAGCAAGATCGTCACCAGCACCAATCCGGCAAAGGCCAACCATCCCAGCCCTTCCACCCGCGCGACGGCGACCAGCAGGACGAGCATGGCAACGTGCATCAGGCCGGAGAGCCACAGCGCTGTGCGGATTCCGAATCGCGCCGGTATTGAAAACAGGCCTCTATCGCGGTCGAAGTCCACGTCCTGGCAGGCGTAGATCAAATCAAAGCCGGCGACCCAGAACATCACTGCGACGCCGAGCAGCAGAATGCCGCGATCCGCTTCGCCGCGCAGCGCGATCGATGCGGCTACCGGCGAAAGCCCCAGGCACAATCCGAGCACAAGATGTGAGAGAAACGTGAAACGCTTGGTGTAGGAGTAGCTAAGGAGCAGCGCGATCACGATGGGCGCGAGCTTGAACGCGAGCGGATTCAGCTCGTAGGCCGCGAGCATCAACACCGCGCAGGAAATGATGGTGAATCCGGCGGCGAATCCGAGCGACAGGTGCCCGGCGGGAAGCGCACGCGCGCGCGTGCGGGGATTCGCAGCGTCAATCCGAAGATCGGCGATGCGATTGAATGTCATGGCGGCGCTGCGCGCGCCCACCATGGCCACAACGATCCACAACAACTGGCGCCACGTCGGCATCCCGCGCAACGCCAGAACGGCTCCGGTGAGGGCGAAGGGCAGCGCAAAGACGGAGTGCTCGAACTTGATCATCTCGAGCGTGGTGCGAATGCGCCCGAGCAGAGTGTTGTCCACGATCATCATTGTTGTGGGATCGAAGAACCAGAGTCAACTGATGGTGCTGTCCTGAATTCGACGTAGGGGCGGCCCCCGGGGCCGCCCTGAATGTTCGTGATCGCTGCCACGGGGG
This sequence comes from Terriglobia bacterium, assembly GCA_030037755.1. GTDB lineage: Bacteria > Acidobacteriota > Terriglobia > UBA7540 > UBA7540 > Gp13-AA77. The sequence goes on along the minus strand of JASHQD010000202.1, from coordinate 10,431 downwards.
GCCGCCCCTACGTCGAATTTGGAACGTTAGTGCCCGGCCGCAGCCGAATTCCAATCCTTGGCGATCGCCGCACAAGCGTCGGTGACCGATTTCCCGACCGTGAACGCCTGCCCGGACGCGATCACGTCGCCGCTCTTGTTAGAGACGGCCCAGCGATTGCCCACTCCTCCGCCGTGCTGCAGCAGCAGAAAATAGTCCGCCTTGTCCTTGACCATGTTCTCTGCGAAGTTCTGGCAACTCCTATCGTGCTGCAGTTCCTGATAGACCTTTGCGACCTGCGGCTCTTTACCATTGTGCGACGAATCCACCACCACCTGCGAGTTGTCGCCTGGCCCCGCACTCATCAGTGCGTTGGGCATCACGAAAATCACGGCCCGCCTGGTTGTCGATCCGGCGTGTGGATCGGCAGTACCCGCGTTCGACTGCGCGAATCCCGCGAGCGTCACTGCGAGTCCGACCATCATTGCTGCTGCCACAAATCGCGTTCGCATCCTGGCACCCTTTCAGCCCGGCCCACCCGTGCATTCCACCTGAATAGGAGACGGACGGCGGCGCAGGCGTTGCCCTTCAGCCCGACCACTCTCCCTGCCAGCGAAACTGCCCGGCCTGCTCCAACCCGAGATGGACGAACACGCGACAACAGAATTGCGTCACAAGATCCTCGATCGTCTGAGGGTGATGATAGTAGGCGGGAATGATCGGGAATATGTCCGCGCCGGCCTGCTGCGCCTTGAGCATGTTTTCCAGATGAACGCGGCTGAAGGGCGTGTCGCGGATGGCGAGGATCAGCTTGCGGCTTTCCTTGAGGCAAACGTCAGCGGCGCGCTCGACGAGCGTCGACGAGATTCCGTTGGCCACCTGCGCGAGACACCCCGTCGTGCAGGGAATCACTAGCATCCCATCCACGCGGTACGAGCCGCTGGCGATCGACGCGCCCACGTCCGAGTCGAGCAGATAAGTCGTCTTCCGGGTGGCGCCGCCTGCGAGTTCGTTTGCAATCCCGGCGGACTTCGCCACGTTCATGCCGAGTTCCTCGCGCAGAACCTTGAGACCGCTTCCCGAGATCACCAGGTGAATCTTCTCGACGCGCTCGTCAGACTCGAGCATCTGCAGTGCGCGCCGCGCATAGATCGCGCCGCTCGCACCGGTGACGGCGAGAACGATACTCTTGCCGGGGCTGGTGGCGTTTCTACTGCCGCTGCGGCTTGACATTCGAGCCATGGCGCGATGTTAGGCGGCAGATCGGGCGAAGTCAAGAAACGCGCCGCAGAAATCCCACGTGCTAAAATCGCACTTTCTGCCGCATGAACAAGTCCCGAGCCATTCTCCTGTTGCCGGCTGCAGCGATGGTGGCGGCCGCCGCCTGGATCACCCGCGCGCCGTCCGTGCGCGCGGCCACGGCAGATTTCTATGTGGCTACCGACGGAAATGATCGCTGGAGCGGCAAGCTGCCGGCGCCTGACGCACACGGCACCGACGGTCCCTTTGCGACCGTGGCCCGCGCCCGTGACGCGGTCCGATCCCTCAAAGGCCAGAACCAGAGCCGATCGTCCATCACGGTAATGATTCGCCAGGGCACGTACTTTTTGGATCAGCCTCTCATGCTCGGACCGGAAGATTCCGGCGGTCCGAATCTGAGGATTATCTACGAGGCTTACCCGAACGAAACGCCGGTGCTAAGCGGCGGTCGCCGGATTCAGGGTTGGACTCAGGCCGGCGACCGCTGGCAGGCTTCGGTGAAACTGGACTACTTCGAGCAACTCTGGGTCAACGGCGAGCGGCGTTATCGTCCGCGGACCACGACCGCAGGCTATCTTTACAACGCCGGACCCGTCTACTCCGACCAACTCTCGGCGGCGTGCGTGCCCTCTCAGCCGCGCGGATACTTCGGAGAAATGGGCGCCGTAGGGCAGCCCGGATTTCCGATCCGGTCGCTGCCGCCGGAAACTCCGGGACGCTCTCCGGGTCGCGCGGGTCCTCCTGCGGGTCAGTTTGGACAGACCCCCGGCGCCGGGGTCGGGCCAGCCGGCAGTTATGAGTGTTTCGACCGCTTCTATTTCAATGGCGACGATATTCAACCCGGCTGGCACAATCCCGACGACGTCGAAATTCTCGACTTTGAGGATTGGACGATGTCACGAATGCGGCTGAAATCGGTGGACGCGAGCAGGCACATCGCGTACCTGACCGGCTGGACGAACCGCGCCGGCCGTTTCTTTGGATTCCTTCCCGGCCATCGATACCTCGTCGAGAACGTCCGCGAGGCGCTCAGCCAGCCGGGACAGTGGTATCTCGAACGCGACAGCGGTGAGATTACCTATCTGCCGAAACCAGGAGAAGATCCCGCGCATGCGGAGGTGATTACACCCCAACTGAGCCGGCTGATCGAGGCTCGTGGTTTAAGCTACGTCACGTTCAGGGGTCTCACGTTCTCCCATACCAATTGGATCGTCCCGGCCGAGGGGTATCGATCGAATCAGGGCGAGCTGACCGTGCCTGCCGCGCTCAGCTTCCTCGATTCGAGCGCGATCGTCATTGACGGCTGCGTGGTCTCGCGCGCCGGAGGCTGGGGAATCGAATTTCGCGGCACCGGCCCCTGGAATCCGGCCGATGGCTACAACGACCGCGTGGTGAACAGCGTCTTGACCGACCTTGGCGCCGGCGGAATCCGCATCGGCTACGAGCCCGGACTCGAAGATACCGATGCCAACGTGGCGCAGCACGACCTGGTGGAGAACACCCTGATCACCGGCGGCGGACGCATGCTGCCGCAGGGCGCCGGAATCTGGATCGGCAACGCGCACGACAATCGAATCGCTCACAACGAGATCTACGACTTCTACAACAACGGCATCAATCTCGGGCATAGCCTGAATTATGTCGGCAGCCTGGCGCATGACAATCGGATCGAGTTCAACGATCTGCATCAACTCGGACAGGGCGTGACCAGCGACCTCGGCGCGATTCACACGGTCACGTCAACCACGACGGGCAACAGTTTTGTGAACAACAGAGTCCATGACATAACCCAGGATCCGGGTCCCGGCGGATACGGCGGCTGGGGAATCTACTTCGACCAGGGCACGAGCAATTTCCTGGCGAAGAATAACCTGGTTTATCGCGTCTCACAGACCGGATTTCATCAGAACACGGGACAGAACAACGAGGTCACCAACAATATCTTCGCGTTTGAGAAGATGGGCGCCGCGGAGCGCAGTAACAACGAGGCACATCTGTCGTTCAGCTTCACTCACAACATTATCTATGGGACCGAGCCGTCGCCCTTGCGCGGATTCTGGCTCTGCCGGAATCGCGAAACGTTCGCGGATGTGCCTTGCGCCAGCCTTTTTTCGTTCGATTACAACCTGTACTGGAATCCCGGGAACAGCGAGATCGTCTTTGCGATGGGGAGAAACCCGCTCAACACCCAGTCGCTTACTTTTGGCGAGTGGCAAGGGCGCGGCGAAGATGTTCATTCGATGGTGGCCGATCCCCTGTTCGTGAATCCCGACTATCCGGCCGATGATTTCAGGCTTCGGCCGCATTCACCGGCATCTCGGATTCGGTTCGTTCCGTTTGATCCCGGACAGGCAGGACGGCTGCCCGGTGCGCGTCCGGCGCCGCCGGCTTTGGCGCCTGCGTATCCGCTGCAGGTTCCCGGTCGGGCGCTGTAGCGGCGGTGTCCTCACCGCCGCGCTCGACGATGGGCTTTGTCCGCAACTCCCGGCGGTGAGGGCACCGCCGCTACAGCGCGGGATGAACGCAAATGTTTTGTAATCGAATTGGCAGTCGGCTAGCATGCTCATCTATGAATATCCAGGGATTCGCGAGCCGTCACTCCTTCCGTCGATTCCTGCTGACGTTCGTGTTGCTCATAGTCTTTCCGCTTGCCGCTCGAAACTCGATCGCGAGACCGCAGGGCACCGGACCTGCGCCGCGGAAGGTGATCATCGATACCGATCCCGGCACCGATGACGCCATGGCGATTCTGCTGGCGCTCAACTCGCCTGAGCTCGACGTGCAGGCGATCACCGTCGTGCCGGGCAACGTCACGGCCGAACGAGGTCTTGATAATGCGCTGCGGCTGGTTTCGCTTGCCGGGCGCTGTGACATTCCCGTGGCGCACGGCGCCGAGCATCCGCTCAACCAGAAGCTGGTGACGGCGGAGTTCTGGCACGGGAGAAACGGCCTCGCGAATATCGAACTGCCGCCTTCGAAGTGCACCGCCGACCCGCGTTTCGGTCCCGATCTGATCATCGAGACGATCCACAAGCATCCGCACGAAATCACGCTGGTGCCGGTCGGTCCGGAAACCAACATTGCGCTGGCCGTCTCCAAAGATCCCTCGATTGTGCCGCTGGTCCGCGACGTCGTCGTCATGGGCGGATCGATTTCCGGCGGCAACGTGAACGCGTCCGCGGAGGCCAACATCTTCGGCGACCCCGAAGCGGCGCAAATCGTCTTCAATGCCGGCTGGCCCATTACCATGGTCGGGCTCGACGTCGGGAACAAGACGCTGGTGACGCGCGCCCACATCGCGCAATTGGAGCGAACGCACGGTCCGGAGAATGACTTTGTGGTGGGCGTGCTCAAGTTCCTCATCGATCTTTCGGAGAAATACGGCGCCCCCGGCGTGCAGATGTACGATCCGCTCGCCGTTGGCACCGCGATCGATCCTGCGATCGTGACCACCGAGGCCATGCGCGTCGACGTCGAAACGCGGGGCCAGTTCACGCGCGGCGAGACGGTGGCGAATCGGACGAACACGGTCGAGCGCAATGTGCCGCACGATGGCCGCCTGTGGATCGAGGCGGTGGACCCGGTCACGCCCAATGCCAAGGTGGCCGTGGATGTGAATGCCGAGCGATTCATCTCGATGTTCCTCGGGCGTATCGCGGGGAAGTGAGGCAGGATCGGATCATCGGTCTATTGACCTCGGTACGCCCGATAAGCGCTGTTGCTATAATGTGACGTGCAAGAGTTGCGGCTGGCGGGCTTCGGATGGCGGCGGGCATTTTGGCGCCAGAAAACTGCAAGCGGTAGCTTAAGGCCCTAGTCTATGTGGCAAACTGTCGACTGTCGACTGTCAACTGGCGGCTTCTTTCGGCTCGGCTGGATATCGATGCTGCTCCTTCTCGGCCTGCTGTTTCGGCCGGCCGTAACCGCGCACGCCCAGGTCGAGGGTTCAAGCCCGGCCCAGCGTCCGCCGGCGCCGGTAGTCACGGGTCCGCTGGTGCAGGACTTCGCATTCCTCACCGGCCGCTGGCGCGGCGGCATTACCGGAGGACTTTTCGACGAGGAATGGAGCCAGCCCTCCTCGGACTCGATGATGGGCATGTTCCGCTACATGGAGAACGGCAAGGTCCAGTTCTATGAGTTCATGGTGATCGAAACGAGTCCCGGCGGGCCTGAGCTTCACGTGCGCCATTTCGATCCGGGCCTTACGGGGTGGGAAGAGAAGGGCGCGCCGCTCACGTACACCGTGGACAGCGCCACGGAGAACCAGGTCGTGTTCGTCAACGCCGACAAGTCATCGACGATCACGTACCGACGCAGCTCGCCGGTGACCCTGACCGAGGTGCTCGAACGCGAAGCCGGCGGGCACAAGGGAAAGAAGGAATTCGCCTTCAGCCTGAACCAGTGAATTCGGGCGGATTCGGCACTTCCAGCGCACGTGGCCCACGTCATCTACCGCCTCCTTACCCGGTTCTTCGCCCGCTACGGATACGGCGCAGTGTTCGGCGGCGTGATGCTCGAAAACGCCGGGCTGCCGGTTCCCGGCGAGACCGTCCTCCTGTTCGGCGGCTTCCTGGCCCACGAGGGCACACTGCGGCTGAAATGGGTGATCGTGACCGCGATCCTGGGCGCGATCGTGGGCGATAATCTAGGCTATTGGATTGGCCACTCCGGCGGAGACAAGCTGCTGCGGCGCATTCGCGGGCACGCCTTCCTGACGGAGCGCCGGTTCGATCAGGCCGAGAACGCCATCCTGCGCTACGGCGCGTGGGCCGTTTTTGTGGCGCGATTCATCGCCGGGCTGCGCATCCTGGCCGGACCGCTCGCCGGCGGATTCCGGATGCGCTATCGTTATTTCTTGCTGGCCAATGCGGCAGGAGCCGTTCTGTGGGGAACGGCGATCGGCGTTGCCGGGTACGCGCTTGGATCGAGTTGGCAGCGGTTGGTTCATTTCGCCCGCAACCTGGATCTGGCCATCCTGATTGCGGTTGTTGCCGGAGCGCTCGTTTTGATCGTTCGGAGGCATCTGGCAAGACGATGAGAACCGGGCTTGATGTCATTCCAAGGCTTCATGAGACCTCGGCTCTCCACCGAGGTTACGGAGGGCTCACGGAGGACACCGAGGAATTCGGCGCGCTCATTAACCACGTCCGGCGTATCGCAGCTTGCTGTGCGGTCGCGCCCGGCAGATCGACGATCTCGTACCCGTCGTGCCGCGGCGGATCGAGCTTTACGGTAACGATCTCGCGATCGGCGTGCCGCTGGACGGTGAAGGGGACTTCGGCGCCGGGCGGATAGATCTTCAGCCGGTCGGCAAGCGATTCGGTGGCCAGCGAAAAGTTATCCACCGCCACCAGCAAGTCGTCGCGGCCCAATCCGGCGCGATCCGCGGCGCCTCCGGGATTCACCGAGGTGATCAGAATGCCGGTGTTGGCGGGCCGGTACTGAATGCCGAGGCTAGGCTCGGAGCCCTCGGGAGCGTTCTGCGGCTCGAGACCCGCCTTCGCCAGTGTCTCGCTGTAGGGCAGCGGGTCTGTTCCCTGCACGTAGCGCCGGAAGAAGTCGGTGAAATCGCTGCCGCTGACCTCGTTCAGCGCCTGCAGAATGTCGCTTTCCTCGTAGCCGCGGCCCGGCAGGTAGTAGGTGCCGGCGGGCGCGCCGTAGAATCGCTGGTACATCAGCCGCATCACGTCGTCGAGCGATTTGCGCTCGCCGGTGCGCGCGCGAATCTCGAGATCCAGCAGCATGCCGAGAATGGCGCCCTTGTTGTAGTAGGAAATTGTGGTGTTGGCGAAATTCGTCTCCTGCATCTGCGCCGAGCGATCATAGAACCAGGCGTGGAAGCTTGAACTCTCGGCCGACATCAGTTTGCGCCCGGGCTCCGACTCCAGCGTCTGGATTTCGCCGCTCAGCCGCTTGCGGAATTCCGCCTCGGTCCAGATTCCGGCGCGTCGCAGGGTCATATAGGAGTAGTAGGTCGTGACGCCTTCGGCGAACCACAGCGACTGCGTGTAATCTTCCTTCGTGTAGTCAAAAGGTCCAAGGGCGGCCGGCCGGAGCCGTTTCACATTCCAGGCATGAAAGAACTCGTGCGCCGCATCGACGAGAGCCTCGTCGATGCCGTCATCCGATAGCAACTGGTTGATGATAATCTCGGTGGAATTCAGGTGCTCCATGCCGTCGCCGGCGGCAATCTCGGGCGCGAAGTGGAAGAGGAACGTGTAGTGGTCGAAGTCCGGCGCAGGCATCATCGCCATGTCGATAGCGACAATTTTGTGCACGCCATCCGTAAGCTTCTTCAGCAGCGCCACGCGCTCGTCCGCATCCGTGCCATAGTCGTGCACCGCCACGCGGAACGTCTTGCCGTGGTCCGTGAATTCTTCCCAGGTCACGCTCGGGCTGATTTCGAGCGGCGTATCGATCAAGCGATCGTAGTTGGGAGCGTCGAAACTGTGCTGAAGCGGATCGAGCGAGTAGCCGCTCGCCACTTTCCATCCGTCGGGTACGTCGATATCGAGATGCACGGGGTCGGACTTGTGCCCCGCGATATACATGAAAATCGACGCGCCATTCAGATTGGCATGGGTTGTGTCGATCTGTGAAAAGGAGCCGTTCAGGTCGTTGCCGAACACCTTGTAGCGCGCGCGGATTTCTGTGGCGCCGCCGGTCTCGACGCGCCAGGTTTGCTTGTCAGGCTGCGACCACTCGAGCGGATGTCCATTGGCATCCGTCGCCGTGAATTCCTGGACGTTTTTGGCGAAATCGTAGATTGCATAGCGCCCAGGCGACCAGGCAGGGATCGCGAAATCGAGGGATTGGGAAGCGACACCGCGCGCATCGATGTCCATGCCCGCCAGGTGTTCGCTGAGCTGCGCGATGCGAAGCTGATAATGAAGCTGAAGCGGAGCGGTCGATTGGGCAGCGGCGCTTGCCTGGATCGCGGCCGACAGAAGGATCGCGAGTACCAGCCCGGCGGGCCGCGGCAATGATCGGATAATCCGATGATCCGGTCGCGCGGTCCGCGTGCGAATCGACCCGCCTGACGTGGTAGAATTTTTATCTCGCATCATGCCGATGTGCCCCCGGTAAGCAAGCCAGGACCGTTGTTTTCTCGCACGTCCCGAAAGGCGCGATTCTCGTGAAGCCCAGAGTCTCTGTAGTGCAGTATCTCAACACGGCCCCTCTCGTGTGGGGCATGACGCATGGCTGTCTCCGCGATCGGTTCGAGCTGACGTTCACCACGCCGGCCCGGTGCGCGGACGACTTGCGCGACGGCCGCGCCGATATCGGCATCATTCCTTCGATCGAGTATCAGCGCATCGACGGGCTGAAACTGCTGCCCGCGCTTGCCATCGGGTCCCAACAACGCGTCCGCAGTGTGCTGCTGCTGGCGCGCGTTCCCATCGAACAGGTTCGAATCGTGGCCCTTGATGATTCCTCCCGGACGTCGGCGGCCCTGGTTCAGATTCTGCTCCGCAAATTCTACCGTCTCGACATTGAGACCTCGCCGTCGAGCCCCGACCCCGACGCCATGCTGCGCTCGGCCGACGCCGCGCTGCTCATCGGCGATCCTGCGCTGGTCTACAGCGGCAGCGCCCGGATCTACGATCTGGCGGAGCAGTGGCGCCGCTTCACCGGATTGCCCTTCGTGTTCGCGGTCTGGGCTTACCGGCCCGGTCCCTCCTTCGATGCCGCCGGCCTTGCCGGCGATTTCTCTCGCTCGCGCGATGAAGGCCTCGCGCATGTGGACGATATCGCCGCCGAGTGGGCGCCGCGCCTCGGATTGCCGCCGCAGGACGTGCGCTCGTACCTCACCGGGAACATCGACTACAGCCTGGATGAGGAGAACGTGGCAGGTCTGAAGCTCTTCTACCGTCTGGCGCACGAACTCGGCGTCGCGCCTCCTGCAAAGGACCTGGATTTCGGATGAGGAGCGGCAGGAGCGCAGGCCAGGATGCCCGCGCTCCTGCGAAACGAACTCAGGCAAGGTCGAAACGATCAAGATTCATCACCTTGTTCCACGCCGCCACGAAGTCTTTCACAAACTTCTCCTTCGCGTCGTCAGAAGCATAGACTTCCGCGATACCCCGGAGCTCCGAATTCGAACCAAAGATCAGGTCGACGCGGGTGCCGGTCCACTTGAGTTCGCCCGTGGCGCGATCGCGTCCCTCGAACACGCCCTCGGCGTCCGCGGAAGGTTGCCACTTCGTATTCATGTCCAGCAGGTTGACGAAGAAATCATTCGTCAGCGTTCCGGGCTGGCCCGTGAACACACCGTGTTTGGTGCCGCCGGAGTTGGCACCGAGGGCGCGCAAGCCGCCGACGAGAACCGTCGTCTCGGGCGCTGTCAGAGTCAGCAACTGCGCGCGGTCCACCAGCGACTCCTCCGCCGGTCTCCGGTCCCCATTCCGGTAATTGCGGAATCCGTCTGAGGCCGGCTCCAGTACGGCGAACGAGTTCACATCGGTCTGCTCCTGCGATGCATCCGTGCGGCCCGGCGAGAAGGGAACCTCGACGTCAAATCCCGCCTTTTTCGCCGCGTCTTCCACGGCTGCGCAGCCGCCCAGAACAATCAGGTCGGCAAGCGAGACCTTTTTCCCGCCGGACTGCGAGTTGTTGAATTTCTTTTGAATCTTCTCCAGCTTCCCGATCACCTTCGCCAGTTCTGCCGGCTGGTTTACCGCCCAATCCTTCTGCGGCGCCAGGCGGATGCGCGCGCCGTTGGCTCCGCCGCGCTTGTCGGAACCGCGGAACGTCGACGCCGACGCCCAAGCCGTGGTCACCAGTTCGGAAATCGACAACCCGGAGGCTAGAATCCTTGTCTTCAGGGCGTTGATCTGCCGGATCCCGATGAGTTCGTGATCCACGGCGGGAACCGGATCCTGCCACAGTTGGGGCTCGGCGGGAACGAGTGGGCCGAGGTACCTCGAGAGGGGTCCCATGTCGCGATGGGTCAGCTTGAACCACGCCCTGGCGAACGCGTCCGCGAACTCCTGCGGATTCTCGCGGAAGTGCTTCGCGATGGGTTCATAGATCGGGTCCACTCGCAGGGATAGGTCCGTAGTGAACATGATCGGGGCGTGCCGCTTCGAGGGATCGTGGGCATCGGGAACCGAGCCCGCCGACGCCCCGTTCTTCGGAAACCACTGGTAGGCGCCGGCAGGACTCTTGCCAAGCTCCCACTCATAATCGAAC
>JASHQD010000016.1 GCA_030037755.1 Terriglobia bacterium | reverse complement strand
ACTGCTTAAGGTGGGCACGGCCCTTTCCGCGGACTGGATGCGCCCTTCGCGCCAATGTCAATATGGCGCTCAGAAGCAACGAAGTCAACCGTCTCGCGCTTGCGAATGTCGACATCAAGGCAGCCTTGGTGGCCGCCGAACCAGGCAACGTCGTAGGCATCAGGGCAGCCACAAGCGACGCCCCCACGTCGAAATACAGCTAACAAATTGAATCTTCAGCCTTTACCAATCGCTGCGGTTCTGTCCAGTTGAGCATAGGAATTTGACCATTCGCTGTAATGACTTTTGCTGGATGGGCTCATTTAGGGCCATAATGCCCACGTAGTCAAGCTGGGGGTGGGCGGTCGTCCAGACCGCGACTTATTCGTGTAGGTGATCGGCCCTGGGATGCTAGTAGACCGTCGTGAACCCTGGGCTTGGGCCGCCGCAAATCTACACTCGCCGGCGCCGGGAAACGCCGACCAAGGAGATCCGAATATGAGCACTGCGCCATTCAACGGAATGCCTGCAGGAGATCCCGCCGCAGCGGGCCTGGTCCAGATTGCCTCGCATGAAGAAATCGTCCGCCGGCGCCTGGAAGAGGAACGACGCCGACTGGAGCAGGAGGCCGGTCTCGAGCGGCGGCAGACGAAGCAGTTCCATCGCCCGGTCGAACGTCCATTCACGAGGTCCGAGCGTGATCGGACCACGCTGCTGTTCGGCGGGCTCACTTGGAAACACGAAAAGCTGGTGCACGGCACGCTCGAAAGCCTTGGCTACAAATGCGAAGCCGTCCCGGTACCGAACAAGCGCGCCTTCCAGCTTGGTAAGGAGTATGGAAATAACGGCCAGTGTAACCCCACCTACTTTACCGTCGGAAACCTGGTCCAGTTTCTCCAGAATTTGGAAGAGCAGGGTCTGACCAAGCAGGAGATCATCGACCAGTACGTTTTCTTTACCGCCGGCGCCTGCGGACCCTGTCGTTTCGGCATGTATGAGGCCGAGTATCGCCTTGCGCTCCGCAATTCCGGATTCGACGGATTCCGAGTGCTGCTGTTCCAGCAGTCCGGTGGATTGAACCAGGCCGAAGCCGAAGCCGGCCTGGAGATGAACCTCGACTTCTTTCTCGGCATCCTCAACGCCCTCAATATCGGCGACGTGGTGAATGACGTCGCCTACCAAATCAGGCCATACGAGGTGAATCCGGGTGAGACCGAGCGCGTTCTCGACGAGTGCATGGACCTGCTGCACGACGTGATGAAGCACAAGCGTCCTTACTCGGTGGAAGGCAGGTTTGGCGAGTGGCTCAGCAAGACTTCCTTCAGCGGCACTGCCACCATGATTGGCAAATTCATGGACCAGCTCTATGGCGAGGATTACACGGCCGCGCTTCACGAGGTCCGGGAACGCTTCAACGCGATTCCCATCGATCGCACGCGCGTGAAGCCGATCGTCAAGGTTACGGGCGAGTTCTGGGCTCAGACCACCGAGGGCGACGGGAATTTTAACATGTTCAAGTTCCTGGAGCGCGAAGGCGCGCAGGTGCTGGTCGAGCCCGTGGGCACGTGGATCATGTACATGATCCATCAGGCGAAGCAGAAGATTCGCGACCAACGCGGCATCGATCTCGTGGCTGAGAATGTCTCCCGCTGGAACTTCATGAAGGTCTTCGGCAGCCACTTCGATACTCAGCAGAAGATCGCCAAGCTGACCTTTGCGGAGAGCATTTTCAAGCGCGAATATCACAAACTGATTGACTGTCTCGGCGGTGTGGCGCATCACCTGACGGACCAGTACGAACTGCAACGCATCGGGCATCCGTTCTACAACTCGCGCGCCGGCGGTGGCGAGGGTCACCTGGAAGTGGCCAAGAATATCTATTACTCGAATAAAGACCTCTGCCACATGGTGCTTTCCCTCAAGCCTTTCGGCTGCATGCCTTCGACGCAGTCGGACGGTGCCCAGTCGGCGGTGGTCTCGCAGTACAAGGACATGATCTTCCTGCCAGTCGAGACATCCGGTGAAGGCGACGTGAACGCGCACAGCCGCGTCCAGATGGCGCTCGGCGAGGCCAAGGTCCGTGCCAAGAATGAAATGAAGGCTGTGCTCGAGAAGACCGGCTACACGCTTGAAGAAGTGCAGGCGTTCGTAGCCGAGCATCCCGAGATGCAGCAGCCCATGTACAAATACGGTCACCAGAAGGGCGTGATCGGCGTGGCGTCCAACTTCGTGCTGCACGCGGCGGAGAGGATGAAGGCGGAGAAGCGCGAAATGGTGGCCGTGAATTAAGCCGGCGAGAGCGACCGATCAGCAAAAAGTGGCGAGTGGCAAGTGGCGAGCAAAAGGCTTCGCGCGCTGCGAAGAAGTTCGAAATTAGTCGTATGGCGAGATCAAGTCGAACACTTGACGCGGCGGTTGGAAAGAAAATGGTGAGCACCACCGATCTGCAAAGGACGGCCGAAGCGCTTATTGACGAGGTCGCGGAATACTACAGGGCCTTCGATAAGCTTCGACAAACGTTAAAGACTAAAAAGAGGGGAACTCAATCGTACCGGGATACCCTGACCGATCTTGAGACTGCGTCTGCAGTTCTCGGCACCAAGGCCGAGCATGCGTCCGAGGGGATCGACGAAGTTATTGAGTCGTTGCCGGATTGAAGGAAGCGGATCGCTGGATGAAGGGCGGGAAGCGGGAAATCGAGGCCGTGGACTCAATGCTATGCGGGGGTCGTTTTATTGGCAAGCCTGATGAGCCCGACAGCCTGCTCACGAGTCACGGAAGGAAATCCGTTCAGGAAATCCTCCAAGGTGGAGTTTCCTTCGATGTGGTCGATGAGAGCCTGGATGGGAACGCGGGTTCCTTTGAAGCAAGGTTCACCGCTCATTCGATTCCGGTCGACCCAGACGATCTCGTCGAGTTGAGCTTTTAGGGTTGTCGTCATATTGCAAGACTACTCTACGAAAGCTGCGGTAGGCAAACGACGGTCGGGGGAAGAAAGGGAGAGACAGTATGGCAGAGAAGGTGAAGGCTCTTCGAGAAGGTCAGCACACACTGACCGCGCACCTGATCATCAATGGCGCGGACAAAGCGATCGAATTCTACCAGAGGG
>JASHQD010000201.1 GCA_030037755.1 Terriglobia bacterium | reverse complement strand
GGATGTCACTATGTTTGGTAATCCTCTATAAGTCCACAGTTAAAAGTCGACAGTCAAGGGTTGACAGTTGACAGTTGACAGTCAACAGCTTGCGCTGCCGCCAGCAAAGCGTCACGGCGCCACCACAAAGCTGAATACCGTCCCCGTGGAGATTTTGGAGCCTGGGGCAGGGGATTGGCTGACGATCGTGCCGGATGGGCCGGCAGGCGCCGGTGGGCTGGTCGTTCCTGCTGGCGGTGCTGCCGCCGCATTGCTCTGCGGCGGGGCTGCGACCTTGACGTCCCCAACCGTGAATCCGGCCGCCGTGACTTGATTGCTGGCGCGTGCGACGCTCATCCCCATAAAATCAGGGCAGACGAACGCCGGAGGAGGCTGTCCGAGTGAGACGAGCAGATTCACCGCCGGGCTGCGCGCCGGTTGTGCCGTCGGTGGCGGCTCTTGTGCCACGACTCCGTCGGCTGTCACGCCGCTCCAGTGGACCGCCGCCACGTCACCGAGCGTCAGCCCTCCTTGCACGGCGATCACCTGGGCAGCGCGTACGCTATCTCCGACCAGATCCGGCACCGGGACGCGCGGTGTGCCGAGGCTGACCAGCACGTGAATCTCCTGGCCTGCCTTGGTGCTGTCCCCGGGCTGGGGCGCCTGCGACGCGACGTAATTCTCGGGGTACTTGTTGCTGAAGAGGTGGTCTTCGACCTTCAGACTGAGCCCCATGCTGCCCGCGCGGCGCTGTGCGTCTTCCATCGACAGTCCGACAAGACTGGGCGCTTTCTCCTCGCCGCTGTGGATGGTCACGCGGATGGTTGTAATCGCGCTCACCAGCGCAACTGTCGCGAGCACGCCGAAGAGCAGGAAGAGCCGGAAGATCGATTTAACGCGTGAAATGAATCCCATGGGGAAGCCCCACGGGTTATTCTATCAGAGCCATGCGAGTGGCACTTTTCATCACGTGCCTTGCCGATCAGTTCTATCCCCGGGTCGGCGTGGCGTCCGTCAACGTCCTGCGAGGGCTGGGCGTTGAGGTATCGTTCGATCCGGCGCAGACCTGCTGTGGTCAGCCCGCGTTCAACACCGGATACCGTGACGAAGCGCGCCAGGTTGCTGCGCGCACGCTGGACCTGTTCGCAAATACGGACGCCGATTACATCGTCAGCCCGTCCGGCTCCTGCACTTCCATGATGCGCGTCTTTTACCGCGAGCTGTTTGAACATGAGCCGGCGCGCAGCGCACAGGCCGAGCGCGTGGCCGCCAAACTTTTCGAGTTATCGGAATTCCTTGTCAAAGTTCTCAAGGTGGATGACGTGGGAGCGCGGTTCGCGCATCGCGTGGCGTATCACGACTCCTGTCACCTGTTGCGTGAGCTCGGGGTATCGGACGAACCGCGGCGGCTATTGCGGGCGGTCCGCGGCGCTGATCTGGTGGAACTCAATGATAACCGCTTGTGTTGCGGCTTCGGCGGCACTTTCTCCGTGAAGTTCCCGGAGGTTTCGGTTGCGATGGGTAACGACAAGATACAAGCCGCCGTCAACTCGGGCGCTGAATACCTGGTGGCCAACGACTCCGGCTGCCTGATGCACTTGGCCGGTTTGATTCACCGGCGAGGATTGAACATCAAGACCATGCATCTTGCCGAGGTTCTGGCGAGCCGTTGAGCCCTTGCTGGCTCCTCATATCTGTGCAGGCCATCGGAAGCCGGCCTGAGGTCCGGCTCTACAACTGTGGAACCGACACTGACGAGCAACGAGATTCACGAACTCGGCAACCGGGTGATGGCAACCCCCCGGCTCGCAGAGGCATATCGCAGCTCGACCTTGCGGCTTTACGATCACCGGCTGAAGGCGATCGCCGAAGTTCCTGGATTCGACGCACTGCGGGATCGCGCGCGCGAGCTGAAGCGTGAAGTTATCACGCATCTCGATTACTACGTGGAACAATTCGCGACCAACTTCGAGCGTCTTGGCGGCAAAGTGCATTGGGCGGCCGATGCCCGCGAGGCTTGCGAAGCGGTGCTGGGGGTCGCGCGCGAGTGTGGCGCGCGGCAGGTTGTGAAAGCGAAATCCATGGTCAGCGAGGAAATTGAGCTGAATCATGCTCTGGAGGCCGCCGGCATCCGGCCGGTCGAGTCCGATCTCGGTGAGTACATCGTGCAGCTTGCGCACGAGACTCCCGCGCACATCGTCGCTCCCGCCATCCACAAGACCCGCGGCGACGTATCGGACCTGTTCCAGCGTTACGTGGATCCTCAGCGTGCCGAAGAACCCGAGGCGCTCACCGCCATTGCGCGACGAGCGCTGCGGGCGGTATTCAACGAAGCATCGATGGGCGTGAGCGGCGCGAATTTCGCCGTCGCCGAGGCGGGCACAATCGTGACCGCAGAGAATGAGGGGAACATCCGGTTCTCGACAACGGCGCCGCGCGTGCACGTGGCGCTGGTCGGCATCGAGAAGCTTATTCCGCGCTTCCAGGATCTCGCGATCTTTCTGCGGCTCCTCGGCCGCTCGGGCACGGGCCAGAAACTCACCTCCTACACCTCGATCCTCACCGGACCGCGTCGCCCGGGTGAAGACGGACCCGAACAGATGCATGCGATTCTGATCGATAACGGACGCACGCGAGCATTGGCGGACGAAAAGATGCGCGAAGCTCTTTACTGCATCCGCTGTGGCGCTTGCCTGAACGCCTGTCCGGTGTACCGCAAGATCGGCGGGCACGCTTACGGGTGGGTGTATAGCGGCCCCATCGGCGCGCTCATCACTCCGGAATTTACGGGCCTCGCGCAGGCTCGTGAACTGCCCTTCGCGTCTTCTTTGTGCGGCGCTTGCCGTGAAGTCTGTCCCGTCAGGATCAATATTCCGGACCTCCTGCTTCATCTGCGAGCCCGGGCCCAGGAGACTCTCCCGGCACCGAAGCCTCCGGGATCCCCCGTGCGCGAGCGCACGGCCATGCGCCTTTGGGCCTGGCTCATGTCCAGCCCGCGCCGCTATGCGTGGAGCGCTCGAATCGCGCGGATCGGGCAGCGTCTGGCGGCGCGCTCCGGGTGGATTGGATCTTCGCGGCTCTTTCCAGTCTCCGCCTGGACCCACGGCCGCGACTTGCCTGCGCTCGCGGCCCGAAGCTTTCGCCAGCGCTGGAAGAACGTTGAATCGAAGGGAGAGGATAAATGAAGCTCGTGACGTACGAGTGGGAAAACGGCAGGGGATTGGGCGTGGTCGAGGCCGATCTGGTGGTGGACGTCGCTGAAGCCCTCGATTGGGGCGGCTTGCTTCCCAAACCGGAACCTGCTTTGCGCGGGCCGATCGAGACGCTGGAAGCCGGGGCAGGCGCGCCGTTCGACATGGTCGATCTCATCAGCCGCGGTCCTGATTACCTCGCGGCGCTCGGCGCGGTGGCTCGAGCGGCGGCGCGCGCAAATTCCGAACCTGGCCTCGCGAGGCCGCTCGCCGAAGTCCGGCTGCGGGCGCCCATCGCGCGTCCGCCGAAGATCGTCTGCATCGGCCTGAATTATGCCGAACACGCGCAGGAACAGAATATCCAGGCGCCGGAGGATCCCGTCTTCTTCCTGAAGGCTTCGAATATTGTCATCGGCCCGGGCGATCCCATCCGTCTGCCGCCTAACACCAAACAGCCCGATTACGAAGCGGAGCTTGCGGTGGTGATCGGCAAGGGAGGGGGACGGATTCCGCAGGAGCGCGCCTGGGAACACGTGGCCGGCTACATGATGCTGAATGACGTCACAGCGCGCGATATGCAGCGCGCGGACAAGCAGTGGTTTCGCGGCAAGAGCTGCGATACCTTTGCGCCTACCGGCCCCTGGCTGGTCACCGCCGACGAAGTACCGGACCCGCACCGGCTTGCCATTTCCCTGACCCTGAACGGCGAGACCATGCAGGAGTCGAACACGTCGAACCTGATCCACCGGATCGATTTCCTGATCAGCTACCTCTCGCAGTCGCTGTCGTGGGAGCCGGGGGATGTGCTCTCGACGGGAACGCCGCCGGGCGTCGGGGTATTTCGCGATCCGCAGGTCTTCATCAAGCCTGGGGACGAGATTACCGTTCGGGTGGACGGTGTCGGAACGCTGACGAATGCCGTGGTCGGTCCCGATTCTTGATCCTGGCGAGCACCAGCGATCTCTCCCGGAAGGCCAAGGAAACCACGCTGTGACGGGTGGCGTCAAAAAGGTATCTGGGAAGGGTGATCTTCCATGGTCGGGAAGACGCGCTCAGGCCCACTTGTGGCGCTGGCGCTCGGGCTATTTTGGGCGAGTGGGGCGGTGGCCGCCGCGGCACTGCCGCCCGTGGCGCCGGCTACGGCAAACCACACTCGGCTGACGCTGCTGGCCGATTCCGCCGCCGTTCAGCCCCGAAGGGCGATTCGTCTCGGGCTTCTGTTCGATCTCGATCCGCACTGGCACATCTACTGGATCAATCCCGGCGACTCGGGCGAGCCGCCCGGGGTGACGTGGCGGCTGCCGACGGGTTTTCAGGCAGGCGATCTCGAATGGCCCGTGCCCGAGCGATTGTCGAACGGTCCCCTCACCGATTACGGCTATCAGAACACGGTGCTCCTGATGTCGGAAGTTCGCGTACCTGCCGGAATTTCGGAGCCAAAGGTCAATTTTGCGGCAGATGTCCACTGGCTGGTTTGCAGCGACGTTTGTATAACTGCGAAGACTTCGGTGTCTTTGGATCTGCCGGTGCAGCGCGCAACTTCGAAGCGCGAGTCCCGGTCCGCCGGCCTGTTTCGGGCTGCCCAGCAGGCCTTGCCGAGGTCCATGCCTGCCCTATGGCGCGTGACCGCCGAAGATCAAGGCAGCACATTTGAGATCAGGCTGCGCACCGGGACCAGCATCCGCAACGCGAGCTTTTTTCCTTTGGAATTTAACGAGGTGGAAAACAGCAAGCCGCAAAATGCGGTAGCTTCGGCCACCGGCGTGGATCTGACGGTTTATAAATCCGACCAGCTGCTAACGCCCATCCGGCAATTGCGTGGTGTCATGGTAATCGACGGGGGACGGGCCTACCAGTTGACGGCGGCCGTCGAGCGTTCCGGGGCGAGGGCGGACTGACTTGGGGATTTCGAGTGGGAAAGCGAGGTTATCCATGAAGATTCATCGAATGGTGCTGGCAGTCTTGGTTCTGGTTATGTTGAGCGTGCTTCTCCAGGCGGCACGAGTAGGCGAACCGGCCCCCGAATTCACGGCAACCGACAGCAACGGGCAGTCACACGCGCTCTCTGCGTATCGCGGCAAATTCGTGGTTCTCGAGTGGCACAACCGCGACTGCCCTTATACGCACAAGCATTACGCGAGCGGCAATATGGAGCGTCTACAGCAAAAGTGGACGGCGCGCGGCGTTGTGTGGTTCACCGTCATCTCTTCGGCGCCCGGCAAGCAGGGATACGTCACCGCCGATGAGGAGAACGCTTACATCCGTGAAGTTCACGCGGCTCCTACCGCCGTGCTTCTGGATCCGGAGGGTAAACTTGGACGGCTCTACGGGGCCAAGACTACGCCTCACATGTTCGTTATCGATCCGGACGGCAAGCTCGTCTACGACGGAGCGATCGACGATAAGCCCACGACAGATGTTTCCGACATCGCGGCCGCGCACAATTACGTAGATGCCGCGCTGACTGCGGCTATTGCCGGCCAGCCTGTTGAGGTATCAGTGACGCGTCCCTACGGGTGTTCGGTGAAATATGCCCGGGAGTAGGCCGCCTAAGAAGAGACCTCGTTCTGCGACGCGTTCCAGGCTGTCTTGAGGCCGCGTTTGAGCGCAATGTTCCCCAGCCATGACGCGCGCGCCGCTTCGAATCCCTTCTCGATCCCGGCATTAGGCGTTTTGCGAGAGCGGACGCAATCGAGAAAGTTCGCAACGTGATCGATGGTGCCGTCGTGCTCCGAGCGGGCGTAAACCTCCGGCTCCGGAGAGTTGGTTCCCGGCTGCCACCGGACGCCTTCGGGATACACGGCCAGATGCGAGCGGTCGATCTTCAGCGTCGCCTTGCTGCCGCGAAACACGATGCCGCCGTCGTCGATGCTGCTGCTGAGCGCTCCGGTGAAGGTGACGATGGAGTTGTTGGGGTATTCATAAGCGGTGGTAATCGTGTCCGGACACTGCCATTTCATCAGGTAAAGATCGCCCGTCGTGGTCGCCGTCATCGGGACCGGCTGATCCATGTACCACTGGATGACATCGATCCAGTGGGTCAGCAGATCGGTGAGAATACCGCCGCCGAAATCCCAGAAAAACCTCCAATGATAGAACTTCTCTTCCGTCAGCGGTTGATCGGGCGCGTTGCCAAGCCATGACTTCCAGTCGAGTTGGCTCGCGTCTACAGGATGGGTCGCCATCCAGCCGGCCTGATCCAGATAATTCTGATACCAGTAAGTGTGGACGAATGTCAGCGTGCCGAGCGTGCCGTCGTCAACCAGTTGCTTGCCGAGAATCCAGTGCGGCCAGCTCCGCTGCTGCATTCCGCATTGCACCACGCGTCCGCTCCCTTTGACGGCGTTCACCATTTCCAGGCCCTCGGGAATGGAGTGCATGATCGGCTTCTCGCAATAAGCGTCCTTGCCGGCATGCACGGCGTCGATCAGCATGGTCTTGTGCCAATGGTCGGGGCTGGCGATGAGCACCGCGTCAACGTCCTTGCGATCGAGCACCTGGCGGTAATCCGTGGACGCCTGGGCCGAAGCAGCCGCGAAGCTCGACGCCGCCTTGGTGCGATGCGGCTCGTACACGTCGCAGACCGCGACCACCTCGACGTCCGGGTGCGCCGCGAACAGCGACATCACGTAGCTGCCCCGCTCGCCCGCGCCGAGCAGCGCCACACGAATGCGGTCGTTGGCGCCGAGCACGCGCGCCGGGGTCAATCCGCCAAAGGCGGCGAGCCCCGCGCCGGCTACGGCCGAATCGCGCAAGAATTCACGCCTTGAAACCTGACCTTTGGAGTCGGCCATATCGAGTATTCACCTCTCAGTCAAAGTGGACGATCTTAAAGGGGATGATACCTCAGTTCGGCGGGAGATTCCGATTTCATGCTGGCTTGTGTGAAGTCAGACGCGGACCGTTAGCCCGGAACACAGGCTAACGGCCGCGGACTTCGAGCACGCGTGGGATGCCGTTCTATTGAGGGCAGTTTCCTTTTAATGCGACCTTTGAAAGGCCGCCGCCTCCGTCGATCTGGAAATTCACATTCTCGACACAAGAGTTGGTTGTGGGAGCGAAGCTGATGTTCACATAGCAATATCCGTGCGACGGGACGTAGCCGTTGCACGTATTGGTGTAGGGGAACAGCGAGGTGTCGCTGGACGGCGAAATGCTGAACGATACCTTTTCGGGCTGGCCGTCCTCGCCGTAGATCGAAATTTGCACCGGGCTGCTCGTGGTGCCCTCTGTGACTGTCCCGAAGTTAATGCTGAGCGGAGATACCAGGAAAAACGTAGCCTGGCCCTTCAGCGATACCGTCTGGGGGCTTCCCGCGGCATTGTCAGCAATTGAAAGCGTCCCGGTCTGCGTGCCCTGGTGTTCCGGTGTAAATACAACGTCGATAGTGCAGAATGCCCCGGGCGCCAGGGTCGATCCGCACTTGTTGGTCTGGGAGAACTGCGCGCTGGTCGTGATGCTTGTGATGTTCAGGTTGGCAGTCCCGGTGTTCGTGAGGGTTACGGGCATGCTCGCGCTGCTGTAAGAGACGACGGTAAGGGGGAAGTTCAGGGTCGTCGGGTTCAGAACGGCTACCGCCTCCCCGTTCGCCGGCTGCAGGAAAGCGGACACTGAGGAGCTGGTGCTGTAGCTGCCCGCCAGATCCAGGGAGCCGTCTTTGTTGAAATCTCCGACCGCGAGGGCCGATATCCCGGCGGCCGCTGCGTAGTTGGTCGCCGCCCCGAAAGTGCCGGTGCCGGTGCCCAGAAGCAGAGAAACCTCGTTCCCCGATTGCGCGGCGACAGCCATGTCGATCTTGCGGTCGCGGTTGAAGTCGCCGGCGACCACCGCGACGGGGTCGGAGCCCACACTGTAGCCTACCGGCGCCTGGAAGGTGCCGTCGCCGTTCCCGAGCAGGACCACCATCAGGTTCTGGGTCTCGGAATAGCCCGGGGTCGCCACAACCAGGTCGGGTTTCGAGTCGTTATTGACGTCGGCTGTCAGAATTCCCCAGGGTCCGTCGGTTGTAGTGACGCTCGCAGGGGTCTGAAACGTCCCATCGCCATTGCCCAGCAGTATCGAAATGCTGGCACTGGCGTAGTTTGCTACTGCCAGATCGAGTTTGCCGTCGCGATTGAAATCGCCGACGACCACCCCTTCCGGCATGCTGCCGACGGTGTAGTTCGTGGTGACCCCGTTAACCATCACCGCGATGGTGCCCGTTGCCGGGTCAGTGGTTGCGATATCGAGGACGCCGTCGCCGTTGAAATCGCCCAACGCGACCGGACCGTCATCGGCTTGCATGCTGTAGTCCGTCGGCCCTTGAAAGGTCCCGTCGCCGTTGCCCAAAAACACATAAACCACGCCCAGCCCTGAAATCGCCAGGTCCGCCTCGCCGTCGTTGTTGAAGTCACCTACTGCAAGGTAACCCGGAGCCGAGGGAACGGCAAAAGTGCCTTGCACCTTGAAAGTTCCGTCGCCATTGCCGGTTAGGATAGTGAAATTCGACTGAGCATTGCTGAGCACCGCGAGGTCGAGAATGCCGTCGCCGGTGAAATCCTCCGCTACGATGGAGACAGAGTCGAGTCCTGCCGTGTAGTCTGTCCGGTTGAGGGTAACGGCTGTCGAGCTGGTGCCTATTTCGAACGGCAGCCAGTTCGAGGCCGGCAATCCGCCGGGTTGGGCAACATTCACGATAACGCCGGCGGCCGAGGCCACATTAGCAGCGGGCACCTGGGCCTTGATCCGCGTGCTTGAGATGAAGGTCGTCTGCAGGGGAGTGCCGTTCCAATCGATGGTCGAGCCCGATACGAAGCCGGTTCCGTTGGCAATCAGGGTAAATTGCGAACTGCCGGGAGTTGCCCCCATTGGAGAAACTGGCTGCGCCAGGAACGGGACCGGATTCGTCTGCTTCTGGCCCGGCTGCACCGCCCACGCGGCGGGCATGCACAGCGCTACAGCAAGAGTCCCGAGAATCGAACGATGCCCTCTGTTCATAATGACCTTTTCCCCTTTTTCCTGTGCCTCGTCGGATCCGAGGACACGACAGAACCACCGGCGAAAAGGGCTGGCTTATCAAGCAGGCTGGAGACTGTCGCGGTGGCCAACGACAATAACGCAATGCACCGTGCACCCCGACCTTCAGTTCTTGATTTGCAAGAGCCCCGTTCGAAACAGGTAAGACGTTCACCAGCCGCCGGTAAATTGCCGATTGTTCCATGTACCAGCGGCACCGTCAAGACAGTAGGACTGCTATTACATCGCACCGCATTCACCCTCAGATAGTTATCCCTATTGTAACTGTTTACTTGATAGGAATCAAGTCGCGTTGTATCGACCGGCGCACTTTGGGTGGCGAAATTGGCAGGCGGAATGCGCGGTCCAACGTTCCTCAACGCAAGGGTCTCGGAGCCTTTGCTATCGCTGTGGCTGAGACGTCCTCAAGGCGGGCAGCAAGGGAGAATAGAGAGTTCGCGGGCCGAAATGCGAGATGGAAATCGTGGCGGGCCGAGATTATCTTGAATGCCCCTCGCAGCTTGCCCCGCGTCTTCGGGCCGGGAAAATGAGAACTGTCCTCCGGTGGCCGAAATCCACCACCGTGGCTGAAATAGCCCGGAGTGGCCGTCAGGGAGCTCCTCGATGCTTGCCCATTATGTCCCTAAACCCTGTCAGATAGAGTCCTTACCGGCTCAGCGAGCTGGCAAGGGGTTTGGCAAAGGGCTTGCCCCAAAGGTGCGGTGATCGGTAGAGAATCACCGGAGATCGGCCATGAAACGATTCTTACTCGCATTTTTCATAACCTCGGCTTTGATTCTCGCTCCTGTGTTCGGTGGAACGAGCGCGCAGGAGCAGCCTCCATACCCAGGCCAGAACCCAGGCTATCAGGGGCCGGGAGGATATCCCGGGGACCAGGGGCCGGGATACCCGGGTCAGGGGCCAGGACCAGGACCGGGAGGCGCGGGATATCCTGATCAGGGAAGTGAGGGTCAGCCGCAGCAGGGCGTGGGACGCGTAAGCCTTATCGACGGTAATCTCTCGACTCAGCGCGGCGACTCGGGCGATTGGGTTGCGGACACGATCAACACACCTGTAGCCGTCGGCGATGCGCTTTCGACGGGGCAGGGTTCGCGGGCCGAAGTCCAGCTCGACTACGCCAACGTCCTGCGTTTGGGACCGGCCACCGAGGCGCGCGTTGCGGATCTTGAGCAGGGGCATATTCAAGTTCAGGTGGCGCAGGGACTCGTTGATTTCGTCGTACTTCCCAACAATCAGACGCAGTCCGAAATCGACATGCAAAACGTCGGCATTCAGCCGACCCGGGATGGCGTCTACCGCATTGAAGCGATTTCGCCTTCTGAGACGCGCGTGACGGTGCGCCACGGCGAAGCCCAGGTTCTGGAGCAGCAAGGCTCGACCACGGTTCGGGACGGCGAGACGATTACCATCCGGGGCACGGACAATCCCGAGTATCAGGTCGTTCAGGCACAGGGGCTTGACGGCTGGGATCACTGGAATGAGGAGCGTGACCGCACCATTCTACAGGCGAAGAGCTGGCAACACACCGATCCTTACTACACCGGAACGCAGGACCTCGACCAATACGGGCAGTGGCAGAACGCCCCGGATTACGGCCAAGTGTGGGTGCCGAATCAGGGTCCGGACTGGGCGCCATACTCGGAGGGCGACTGGGATTGGGAGCCCGATTGGGGTTGGACATGGGT
>JASHQD010000200.1 GCA_030037755.1 Terriglobia bacterium | reverse complement strand
GCCGGCATCATGGCGCTGGTGAACCAGAAGACCGGCGAGCGCCAGGGTAACGCCAATTACGTTCTCTACAAGCTTGCCGCCAAGAGCGGAGCGAGCTGCACCTCGAGTTCCAGCGCGGTCGCTGACAGCTCCTGCATTTTTTATGACGTCGTGAACGGCAACAATTCAGTCGCGTGCTACGGAACCTCGCCTGACTGCAGCAGTTCAACGGCAGGTGGCTACGGCGCCCTGGTGACGCCCGGATCGAGCACCACCCTGGCCTGGACAACCACCGCAGGCTACGACCTGGCGACCGGCCTCGGGTCGGTGAACGCGGCCAATCTGGTGAATAACTGGAACTCGATCACTTTCACGCCGTCCACCACCAAGCTGACTCTGTCTCCCACGACCACCACTCATGGACAGCCGGTCGAGTACACGATCAATGTCACCGGCGGATCAGCCACCCCCACGGGATCGGTCGCATTGGAAGGCAGCAACAATTACGGAATCGGAAGCTTTACCTTGAGCGGCGGCGCGGCCACCGGCAGCACAGACCTGCTTCCCGGCGGAACCTACACGATCGTCGCGCGCTACTCCGGCGACGGCAATTATGGCGCGAGCGCCTCCACGCCTCCGGTTTCGGTGACGGTGGCCAGGGAAAGCAGCAAGACGACCGTCGCCCTGGTCACCTTTGACTTGAGCGGAAACTTGATCAGCAGCGACGCCACCACTGCGGCCTATGGTTCCCCCTACGTACTGCGGTCGAACGTCACCAACGCCTCCGGCGAGAGTTGCGCCGCGGCGGCCGTGGGATGTCCAACAGGACAGGTGACGCTGACCGAAAACGGCAAGCCGCTCGATCTGGGAACGTACAGCTTGAACAGTCAAGGCTACTTTGAGGATCAGCCTATACAGCTCGGCGGCGGATCCTACAGCGTGGTGGCGAGCTACGGCGGAGACAACAGTTTCCTGGCGAGCTCATCCGCCACCGTGCCGATGACGATCACGAAGGCCTCGACCCAATTTGCGTTTACCCCCGCGAGCGGCGCAAACGTTCAGTTTGGGAGCAGCCTGCAGTTGACGGCCGACGTGAATACCCAAAGCAGCGGGGTGGCCCCTACCGGTACGGTGCAATTCCTGAATGGTTCGAAGCCGGTGAGCGGTACGGTGACCTATACGGGCTATAGCGCTTCGACCAGCCCCACCGGCTACGCCCAACTGCAGGCGGCCATCACGATCACTCCTTCAGCAACTGAGACCCTGAGCGTCGCGTACAGCGGCGATTCCAACTACCTCGCGTTTTCCACTCCCTTTCAGGTCAACCTCACGCCAGGGATCACCGTTTCCGCCGCCCCCACGAGTCTGTCGATTGCCTCGCCCGGCGGTTCCGCTACATCGACCCTCACCGTGAACTTCGGAGGCGGCACGTTCAGCGGACCCATCAGCCTCGCTTGTAGCGTCCCCGCCACGATGACGGCTACGACCTGTTCCTTCAGCCCGGCAAGCCTCAGCGCGTCCGGCAATACGACGGTCACCATTACGACCACCGGAGCAGCCATAGCGCCCAGGCTTCCGCGTGTGCCGCCCGCGGGAATGCTGCTCATGCTGGCGTTGCTGCTTGTCTTGCTGGCGATCGCTCATCGGCGGCGCTGGAGCCCGGCCGCAGCCCTGCTCTTCTGCCTGCTGGCGGCAGCGGTTGTTGTCGCGTGCGGAGGCGGGACCAGTTCCAGCGGAGGCGGAGGCGGCACGGTCACCACGCCTGCCGGGAATTACTCAGTTGGGGTTACCGCCAGCGGCACAGCCGGAGGCTCCAGCGTTACCGGTACGGCGAACCTGTCAGTCACGGTGCAGTGAGGCGGGATTTACCGCGCTGTAGCGGCGGTGTCCTCACCGCCGCACGCCGATGACTGACTACTTCGGCGGTGAGGACACCGCCGCTACAGCGCGTCGACGCCGATTGAATCAGTTCAGCCTCTTGCCGTTGGTGTCAAACACCTCCAGGGCGCCGTACTTCGCCAGCACGTCGCGGATCGACTGCTTCTGATCGTTGCCCGGCTGCTTGCCATCGCCCACGCAGACGATCTGCAGATGAGCGAGATCGACGTACTTGTGCGCCATCTCCTGGACCTCGTCCGGAGTGACCGCGGCAACTTCGGCCGGATACTTGTCCCAGTAATCAGCGGGAAGCCCGTAGTACTCCACCTGCATCGCGTGCGTCAGGAGTTGTGCCGGCTCCTCGAGCGAAAGCGCGAAACCGGCCACGATGGAGCGCTCGGCCTCGCCGAGCTCGTCGGCGCCCACCTTCTCGTCCCGAATCCGCTTGAATTCGTACATGAGCTGGGTCATTGAGCCGTCGGTGACGGCATTGTGGACTTGGGTGCTTGCCACCAGCGCGCCGGGGTAAGTGTCCGCGTGTTGGAGGCTGCTGTACGCGCCGTAGGTGTAGCCATGGGCTTCGCGCAGGTTCAGGAAGAGGCGCGCCGCCGGTCCGCCGCCGACCACGCGATTCATCACGAACAGCGGAATGTAGTCGGGATCGTTGAGTTTCACCGCGAAGTCGCCGGCGGTGATGTCGGTCTGCACGGAATCCGGCCGGTCGATGAAATAGATTTTGGCCGCAGCGGGCGAAGGCAACGGCGGCAGAGCCGGCTGGTTCACCGCGTGGTCCTGCCAATCGCCAAAGTGCTTGCGGATCAGCACCGCGACGTCGTCCGCATGCACGTCGCCGATCACGCCCAGAATGGCATTGCCCGGCGCATAGTAATCGTCGTGGAAGTGGCGCAAGTCATCCGCCGTGACCGCCTTGACGGATTCCGGCGTTGCCGAAACAACCGAAGCCGGGAAATCCTGGTAGAGCACCTGCTGGAATTTCTCTCGTCCCAGGAAGCTGGGATTCGACCGTTGCTCCTCAATGTTGGCGAGCTGCCGCTGCTTGTACTTGTCGAGCTCGTCCTGCGGGAAGGTGGGATTCATCACCACGTCGCTCATGAGCTCGAGAATCTTGTCGCTGTCCGGAGCCATTCCGGACGCGGTCACCGCGGAGTAGCTGGCGCCGAACTGCGCGGACGCGTTGAGCGACGCGCCCAGGCCGTCGATTTCGCTCGAGATCTGCGAGCTGGAACGCGCTTTGGTGCCCTCGCGCAGCATGTCAGCGGTGAAGCTGGCGAGTCCGGGCAGGTTCTTGGGATCGGCGAGCGCGCCACTCTTGATCCACAGCGAAAACTCAACCGTGGGAAGCTTATGCTGCTCGATCACGAGCACCGTAAGCCCGTTCGGCAGTTTCGAGATCACGGGCTTGGGCAACGTGACCTTCAGCACCTCTTTGTTTACCGGCGCCCGGTTCAGGCGCACCACTTTGGAAAGCTCGGACCCGTGCTGCTCGCCGCCGTTCCCCTGCGCGAACGCGGACGCCGCGAGCGCCAGGCTCACGCCCAGAACCAGCGGCAGAACCCGCAGGCTCGTCTTAGAAAGTGAGGTCTTGATCATGGTTATTTCCCCCCTTGGGCAGCCGCCTGGCCGCTCGCCTTGGCCGGCAGGTCCGTGATCACCACGCTCTCGTCGGCCACCAGGTACTTCTGCGCCGCTGCCTTCACCTGGTCCGCGGTAACCGCGTTGTACTTTTCCACCCAGGTGTTGATGAGATTCGGGTCGTTGAACAGCACCGTGTCCTCGCCGAGGGCGTAGGCCTCGTTGAGATCGGTCTGTCTCACGGATTGAATCTGATCGTGAAGGTCCTGGGCGCGGGCTTTTTCCAGCTCGGCCTGCGTGACCCCGTCCTTCTGTAATGCGGTCACTTCGTCGATCAACGCCTTCTCGCAGTCCTCCGGCTTCACGCCAGGCCGCAGGATCGCGAACAGGTAGAGCAGGCTGGGACCGGTACGATCGTCGGCGCCGGCGAATACCTGGGCCGCGAGCTGCTTGTCCTTCACCAGATGCTGGTACAGGCGCGAGCTTTGATTGCCCTGCTTGCCAAGCACGTCGCCGATGACCTGCATGGCGAAATTGTCCGGCGTGTCGCCGGCAGGAATATGGTAGGCCACCACCACCAGGGGCAGGCGCGCCAAAGAGTCGGACATCGTCTCGCGGCGCTCGCCGTAGTGGGGCGGTTCGGTAAGATCCACAGCCGCCGGCTGCGGCTGCGAAGGAATGTTTCCGAAGTACTTCTGCACTTTCGCCAGGGCGTCGGCGGGATCGACATCGCCCACCAGCGTCAGCACCGCGTTGTTGGGCGCGTAGTAGATGCGGAAGAAGTTCTTCACGTCATCCACCGAGGCGGCGTCCAGGTCGCGCATATCGCCGATCACCGAGTGCTTGTAGGCGAAATTGTCGTAAGCGAGATTTCCGATCTCGAGCTGCGCGTGTCCGTAAGGCTGATTGTCGATGCCCAGCCGCCGCTCGTCCTGCACGGCGTTGCGCTGGTTGTCGAGATTGGCCTGATTGACTGCCAGCGCGCGCATCCGGTCGCTCTCGAGGTACAGTGCGAGATCCAACTGGTTCTTGGGCAATTCTTCGAAATAGTTGGTCCGGTCCTCGGTGGTCTGGCCGTTCATGTTGCCGCCGTTGTTCAGGACCAGGATAAAGTGCTCGCCCTTGCCGACGTTCTCCGAACCCTCAAACATCATGTGTTCGAACAGGTGGGCGAAGCCGGTGCGGCCCGGGCGCTCAAAATGGGATCCGACCTTGTAAGTGACGGCGATTCCGAAGACGGGCGCGGTGTGATCGGGAACGATGATCACGCGCAGACCGTTTGCGAGCTTCTGATCGCTGAATTGCACCTGCGGCAGTTGCGGCTGGTCCGCGCGCGCGATCTGCGCGGCGCAGAAGCAGAGGCCGAGCAGCAGAGCACTGATGCGATGATTTCTCATCTCAGACTCCTATGGCTGTAGTCTTTCCTCCGGGGTAGAAAGTTATTCTCCTCCAATGAGGCGGCATGTACAAGCCGATATTTCGCTGGCAGTTGACAGTCAAGAGTCAACAGTTGGCGGTCCATGGGTCGCCGACAGCGAAAACGGGCGAACAGGCCCAGCGGTACTCCACCCTGTCGACTGTTGGCGGTCGACGTGATGACTGTCAACTGTTAGCTGTTAACTAGGCTAGATAGTACGTTTACATGACTTGACAAAGCAACTAGCCTGTGCTAGGCTGCCATTACACGCGCGATTTCTTGCAGGACCGTCTCCATGTTGCACCGGTTTTCAGCCCGAAATCCGATCCAATCCGGCGCCTGTAAAGGCAGGCACGCCGTCGAACTCCAGATCGGGCGCTTCGGCCGAGGCGGGACAGGAGCACCTGGGACCAAAGCTGAAATGTCTTTTGGATTCATGCAACGGAAGAGGGGGACTCACGGACCAATTGCGGATTTGAGTCGCGCAGAGGTTGCTCCCGAGCAGCGCTGGAATGCGTCGCGCGGATTCGGCGTCAGACCGGCTTCCTCGGACTTGTCTTGCTGCCAGGCGGCTCCGCTTCCGGATCTGACCGCAATCGACGCGGTTTTTCTTCTCGCAGTTCGCCCGGAGACGAAAAACATGCATACAATCGAAGCTGGAATCTTCTTTGGGATGAACGACTTAACAGGAAAGCCAGAATCGGGAAATCCAACTGGCGCGCGGCGCGGCGAAAAACCCCCTGAACCGTGGCGAAATATCGTCAAAAGCTTAGGCGAGACTGGCGAAGGCGGCGCATGATCCCAACAATCAGCACCACGATTGATCCGGGCACCTCCAGGCTAGACCGCGCTTCCAATCGCCCGGCGGTTGATGATAAAACCCGAGGTGTGAGCTTGCGCGGCACTTTCCGGATCTTCCTGCTCTATGACGTTGCCGAGGCGATCGACCTCGGGAAACTTCGCGGTCTGCTCGGACCTCGCGGGGTTCCTGTCCAGCGATTTTTCCCGCGGCGCACCCCGGAGTACGTCGGATTCGAGCAAGCGCCCATCGTCGAGCCCTGCGAGTGTTTCCGTCTGAAGTCCGGGGAGTGCGTTCCCTGCTCGGTCAAGTACTATGCCTACGCGGTTGTGGCCGTCCAGCTCGAAGTCCCCTTCGACTGCGAGTGGCAGCCGCTGCTGCGACAGAGCGAGCGCTGGATGGACACGTCGGAGATCGAACCGCTGGCGCGCGAAATTGTCCGCAAGCACCTCGAGGTGGTTTCTAACGCGGTCATCCATCCGAGCTCGGATTGGCTCTCGGAAAGTTATCTGGTGATCGACCTCAAACCCGTCGAAGGGGCCGAGGGACATCCGATGACCGCCGCCGAACTGGTCTCGAGGCACGGTGAGCGCATCGTGCAACTGATCCGCGGCGAATCGGCGCCGCTGGCGGCGCGATCGGTCGAGGACACCCTGAGCACGGCGCTCTCGTACTACGCCACGGACCTGGTGCTGGTGTCCTCGGGCGCCGCCCTGGTCTACGATCGCCCGGAAGACGCCGCCGCCACCATCCAGATTCTGGAGTTTGCGCGTACCCAGTTGCTGGAGTTTCGCTATTACGACAACCTGATGACCCGCGTGCTGGCCGCCGTCTACGCGGCGCTCGATCGCAAGCGCAGCATTCTGTTCCCGCGGCGCGGTCTGACCGGCGACGCCAACCGCCTGAACACCATTCGGCTGGACGTAATGGAGCTGACGGAACGAATCGACAATGCGATCAAGTTCTTCAGCGACACTTTTTACGCGCGCGTCTATCGCCTCGCGGCCAGCCGCATGGGTGTGCCGGATTACCGGGCACTGGTGGAGCAGAAGCTGCGCACGGCAGGCGAACTGCACGGCCTGATCGTGGCGCAGTTCAATGAGGCGCGCATGTTCGTGCTCGAGGTGGCCATCGCGGTACTGTGCCTGCTCGACGTGATATTGTTGCTCGAAGGCAAGTAGGTACCCCTTGCCGGTACGTTGCCAAGGCTTCGGGCTTTCAAATGAGCGGGGCCGGGAGTGGCTCCGCCGTTTCGCTTCGGCGCACTGAGGAGCAGCGGCCTAGGGCCCAGGAATCCGAGAGAGTCAGGCAGGTCATCACCGTGACACCGCATGTTGGAGGAGGGATATCGATGCATCACCCATCGAAGCTGCTTTGGATCGTTTCGGCGTTGGCGCTGGCAACTGCCGCCCACCTCGCTGCCGCGCCTGCCCCTCAGAACGACAGCGGAAGCATCGTGATCGTTCTCAAGGACGGTAAAACGCAGAGCTTCAACCTGTCCGATGTGGCGCGCATCGAGTTCAATCAGCCGGGCAGCCTTGTGGCCGCGCCCGGCCGGGCCCGATTCTACGGGGATTGGACCGTCGGCGACGGAGCGGGAGGAAAATTCACCATCACCTTGAAAGCGAACGGCAGCGCGCACAAGACGATGGGCAATGGCTCAGGCACCTGGACGTTGGTCAACGGCGAGGCGCAAATCACCTGGGAAGACGGATGGCACGATGTGATCCGCAAGGCGGGCTCCAAGTTCGAAAAGGCCGCCTACGCTCCGGGAGCATCGCTCTCCGGCAAGCCCGAGAACGTCGCCGGCGCCACCAAGCACGCCGAAGTGAACTAGCTACCGGGAACGCCCCGGCATGACGCCATTCAGATAGGGTTGCAGAAGCACGAAAGTGTAGCCTCGTTGCTTAAGCTCTGGAATCAGCCGCCCCAGCAGTTCCACCGACTGGGGCAGCTCGTGAAACACCAGGATGTGATCCTCCACTCCGCCGCGTTCGCGCCGCGCGATATTCCCCAGCACGTAGTCGTAATCGTCAGGCTTCGGGCACTTGGAAAGATCGTTTCCCACGCAGAAGTAATCTTCGGAATCCACGTCGCGCAGCGCCGCCGGCACGCTGGTGGAGCGCGTCATCACGTGATAGCCGCGCGCCTCGATCTTGGCCTGGAGCGCCGGCCAGATGTCCCAATCCGGGGGGCGCAGATCGTGGGGACGCGAGCCCGTGATTCCCTCGATGATCGTCGAGGCGCGATCGATATCGTTCAGAATCCACGCGTCTCCGTAGCGCTTCTCCATCAGGCGGAAATCGCCGTGGCCGTAAGTGTGATTCTCGATTTCGTGGCCGCGGCGGTGCTCTTCTGCTGCGGCTTCGCGGCAGACGCCGCCGTCGACCTTGCGGCAGAGGTCGTCGGCGTTTTTCGACAGCCGCCAGCCCATCACAAAAAATGTCGCCTTGACGTGCTCGCGATCCAGCAGATCGAGCAGGCTGGCCGAAGGCACGCCCTTGCCCGATCGCGTGCCCAGCAGGACGTAAGGCTTCGGGCCGTCGTCGAAGGTCAGCGCGATGAGCTTGCGTTGGGTGTGCGCGGCAGACGAAGACCCTTGCGCAGCCCGGCCTGGCTGTGCCGCGGTGGCGGGCAGCAGAAGACAACCCAGCACGGCCAGCCGTGCCGGAAGAGAAGAACGGTTGTGGGTCATAGATCCTATGATGAACGCCGCGGGCGGCTCGCCGCCTGCGATAGCTTCTCGAGCGCCGGAGCGAGGTCCTGCGGATTCTCCCAGAAGTCGGCCCACAGCGCCTGGCGCTTCTTCAGTTCGGCGGGAACAGTCTGCATGTTGAAGGCCGAGGGCTTCAGCGACGGTTGCAGTTCGCGCGGCGCGATCGGCGTGGAAACCGGCGCGCCGGGGAAGGCGCGGACCGAGTACACCGTGGCCAGCGGGCGTCCGTACGCGTTCTGCTCCGCGTCGATCAGCACCGTTCCGCGCTTGCGCTTGGCGACGATGCGCTCCTGCGTCACCAACTCCGGAACGTTGGCTGCGGCAAGGCGGCCGACGATGGAGCCGAACGTCCGCACCTGCTCATAGGTGTAGCCCTGTTCGAGCGGAATGTACATGTGAAGACCCGTGGCACCCGACGTCTTGATGTAGACCTTCAGACCGGTGCGCGCCAGCACGTCGAGCACGGCCTTGGCGACCTCGACGACGGTGGAAAAATCCGTGCCGTCGCTCGGGTCGAGATCGAAGAAGAAGTAGTCCGGATGCTCCAGATCGTCGCGGCGGCTCGACCACGGGTTCTCATCGATACAACCGAGATTGGTAAGGTAGAGCAGCGCCGCCAGGTCGTTGGCCACGAAGTACTGCATCTCGGCCCCGCGCTCGTCGGAGTAGACCGTAGCCGTATCGATCCAATCTGGCACGCCGCGCCCCGCTTCCTTCTGGAAGAACGCCTCGCCGGTGATGCCGTCGGGGTAGCGGCGGAGCACCAGCGGGCGATCCTGCAGAAAGGGCAGCATGGCCGGCGACACGCGGGCGTAATAGGCCAGCAGCATCCGCTTGGTGTAGCCGCTTTCGGGGAAATAGACCTTGTTGAGATGCGTGAGCTTCACGCGCTTGCCGCTCAAATCAAGCGAGAGGCTCTCAGCCTTGTTCTCGATCAGCTCGCGCTCGATGGCGCTTCCCTCGGATGCGTTCGAAACCTCATTCGGGGCTGCGATCGACGGTCCCGGCGACTCATGCGCCTGCGCTCTGACCTCGGCAGAGCTCGCCGCTTGCTCGTTCTCGAATCGGCAGTCTTCCGGCGCGCGGTCGTCCCTCAGCCGGACGAAAACCGGAGCACGCAGGTGGTCCTCGTGGGTCCAGTTCGCGTATTTGACCTCGGCCACGAGCGACGGGCTCAGCCAGTGCGCCGGCTCGACGGTCTTGGGCGTCTCGCTGAAGGGGCATGCGTCCGCTTCGTACTCGCGAATGCGATCGTAAATGCTCTTCAGCTTCTCCTGATCGAATCCGGTGCCCACGCCGCCGATGAACTCAAGACTGTTGCCGCGATACAAGCCGAGCAGCAGCGCGCCGAAGAACTGGCGCGAGCGGCGTGGATCGGTGTAGCCGCCAACCACGGCGTCGAGGCTTTTCGTGACTTTGAGCTTCAGCCACTGCGGGCTCCGCGTCTCGGCGTAGGTGCTGTGAACGTGCTTGGCGAGAATGCCCTCCAAGCCCTGCTCGCGCGCGACCTCGAAGAGCTCCTTGCCGTGCTCGAGATGGTGATCCGAGAAACGAAAAAGGCTCTCCCGGCCGTTTTCGCCGAGCAACGCGCGCAGAAATTCCTTCCGCTCGATCAGGGCCACGCGGCGGAGATCGTATCCGTCGCAGTAGAGGACGTCGAAGAGGTAGAAGATCACGGGCGTGCCGCGCACGAGCTCGGGCGAAGGCCGCGCCACGTTCATCCTCTCCTGCAGCCGGCCGAAATCGCTGCGCCCCGAGGCATCGAGCGCCACAATTTCGCCATCCAGCAGCAGCTCGTGCGCGGCCAACCTCTCCGGCAAGCGCTGCAGCTCGGGGTAGACGCCGGTAACCGCGCGCGCCGTGCGCGAGCGCAACTCCAGTTTGCCGTCGCGAATCCACGCGAGCGCGCGCACGCCGTCCCACTTGATCTCGAAGAGCCAATCGGGATCGGAGAAGGGCTTGTCGGCGAGCGTGGCCATCATGGGCCGGACCTCGGAAGGCATCGCGGCGCGGCGAGCGCCGTCGAGAGCCGCCGGGTCAAGCGGATCGCGTCCGCCGGATCCCTCGATTCCCGCCTCGATCTCCTCGATCGTCCGGCCGGTATTCACGGATCCGTCGTGCTGATCGATCCGCCAATGCGGGTCGGCCGCTTCATCCCTGTGCTTGAGCAACAGCCAGGGCTTGCCTTTCGGATCTTTCGGCGACTTGATCCGCACCAGGGCGAACTCGCCATTCAACTTTTCACCGTGGAGCGTGAATTTCAGATCGCCTTTCTGCAGCATGGCGTGGATGTCGCCGCTGGGCTCGAAGTACCCGGCATCCCAGACCATCACCGGACCCGCGCCGTAGTTGCCCTTGGGAATCACCCCTTCGAAGCTCGCGTAATCGAGAGGATGGTCTTCAACCTCCATCGCCAGCCGTTTGTCCTCGGGATTGAGCGACGGGCCCTTGGGCACCGCCCAGGATTTCAGCACGCCGTCAACTTCGAGCCGGAAGTCGTAGTGCAGCCGGGTGGCGTCATGCTTCTGAACCACAAACCGCCGACGGTCCTGTTCTCCAGCGACCGAACCTCGCGGCTCAGGCGTGGCTTCGAACTGGCGCTTGCGATGGTATTCCTTGAGGGAACTCATTCCGCTTCGTTGAATGCGCGCCTTCACAATCTACGGGGCGCTCCGGCTCGCGCATTCGAAATTGTAGGCGGAACTGCGCGCAATGGCGAGGGGTGTGAAACGAGGGCGAGCGATTTTGCCGGGCGGATGCTCAGGCCGCAGGTCCCGAGGATTCCTGGCCGGAGTGCGATTCGCCGGTGGCTGCCGGCGCCTGTCCCTGGCCGCGCTGCCAGGGCGAGTGTTCTCTGTCCTGGGCGTAGAGCCTTTGCGCCGCGCGAACATACATCGCCGTTAGAACGACGCCCAGCCCCACGGCCACAACTCCCAGAAGATAGAAGATCCAACGCATTCCAAACTCACTCCGGGAAAGCTCGAGACATTAGATGTTCCGGACCGCGTCGATGTTCCAGACCGGACTCGCGCGGCAGCTCACTCATAGCGCAGAATCTCCACGGGCTTCAGGCGCGCCGCGCTCAACGAGGGATAGAGGGTTGCCAGGAAGCTGATGGCGAGCGCCGCCAGCGCGATCCAGAGACCGTCCCAGGGCCGGGGGTGAAACGGCACGTACGGCAGCGAGTAGACGTCAGCCTGGAGATGAATCAGCTTGTAACGCTCGCCCGCCCAGGAGGCCGAGTATCCCAGCACGAGGCCGGCGAGCGTTCCCAGGCCTCCGATCAGCAGGCCGTGAAGCGTGAAGAGCGACCACACCTGGCGCTGGCGCGCCCCCATGGACATCAGCACGGCAATTTCCCGATTTTTCTCCATGACCATCATGGCCAGGGTGATGAAGATGTTGAGCGCCGCCACGAGCACGATCAGGCCGATGGTGAGAATCGTGACCAGGCGCTCGAGCTTGAGCGCGCTGAACAGCGAGTGGTTCTGTTCCTCCCAGGTGGTGACCTCATAACCCGGTCCCGCAGCCTTGTGGATCGCCGCGGCGACCGAGTCAACGTCATAGATGTCGTCGATTCGAAACTCGATCATGTCGACGATATCGGCCAGATCGAACAGCCGCTGCGCGGCCGACAGATTGGTGAACGCCCAGCCGGAGTCGAAATCGAAGAAGCCGGAATCGAAAATGCCGACCACGCGAAAATGCCGGAACTTGGGCACGACTTCGAGCGGAGTCACGTAGCCCTGCGGGCTCGTGATCAGCACGGTGTCGCCGACGTGAACGCCGAGATCACTGGCCAGTTCCTTACCGATGATGATCGGGTCCGCGTCCGGGAAGCTCTTGTTCAAGTCGTCGAGCGATCCGGCGCTCAGCCGATTCAGCAGATCGCCCACCTTGATCTCGCGCTGCGGGTCCACGCCCTTGAGGATCACGCCGAAGGCTCGCGACTTGCTGGAAATTAGACCTTCCTCGTACAGAACAGGCGCTGCTGCCAGAACGCGCGGCGTCCGGGCGAGGCTCGCGGTAAGCGCGTCGTAGTTCTGGATTCCTTCCGTACGGACAAGGTTGATATTTGCCGTCGCGCCCACCAAACGGGACTCCAAATCCTCGCGAAAGCCGTTGTTGACGGCGAGCGAAATCACCAGCGCGCACACTCCCGCCATAACCCCGACAACCGAAATCACCGTGGCAACGGAAATCGCTGCCTGGCGGCGCTTTGCTTTCAGATAACGCAAGGCGACAAAGAGCTCGAAGCGCATGGTGAATCAATTATAGCCGCTGCGCGATTTCCAACATGGAGGCGAATTCTCGAGACTCGTCCGCAATGCCACGACTGAATACGGACCGCGACGGGCAGGGTAGTCACAGCTGGTTATCACAATTGATTACAGATTCCTTCTTACTCTCTTGGATATACACTTGCTCGTAAGATTGCGGGTATGACGCCGCGGCGCCGACCACGCGGACTCGAGGCAAGTCTTTAGTCTTCAGCCCGTTGGCAGTGAAACCGCCAGGCAGTTGATACCCCGGCGGAGGGCCGAGTCCGTCTCGGGAATGCAACAGCGGACAGCGCCGCCAGTATCCAAATGGTTACTATCCGGCACGATCGAGCAGGCTGCGCCGAGGTTCACATGGGTTCCTCAACTCAGAGGCCAGCTGAGATATTCCTGAACTCCATGGACCCGCTCAAACCCTCCTGTCACGGGCTCTGCCCGAGATCTCACGAGGTTGACTCCGCGATGACCGATTCGCAACGATTCCGGCGACTCGCCATCGGGCGCACACGCTCAAGCTGAACTGGAATCGCTGATCTGATGCGACAGAACGAGAGGAGCTGGCTATGGCGGGCATGAGGAAAAGGAGTAGCGTATCGATTTTTTCAATCGTGGTCATCGCGGCATGGTTTCTATCGGCGTCGCCCGCGAAAGCGAACAATGCCGTACCCTTTCTTGCGTCGCCTCTTGTGCCTGCGAGCGCAGCGCCCGGCGGTGCGTCTTTCACCTTGACTGTCAGAGGGGGCACCTTCGTCTCCGGGGCCACCGTCTACTGGAACGGCAGTCCTCGCACGACGACATTCGTCACCGGAACAGAGTTGACGGCGACGATCAACGCGTCGGATATCGCCGTCGCCGGCAGCGCCGCAGTCCAGGTCTGGAACCCCCCTCCGACCGGCGGCTTCTCCAACACCATTTTCTTCGAGATCACCAATCCAATCAGCATGATGTCTTTCAGCGGCAGCCCGTTCAACACCGGCAACAGCCCCGACGCTGTCGTAACTGCGGATTTCAACGGCGACGGTATTCAGGATCTGGCTGTCGCAAACCAGCTCGACAATACGGTTTCAATTCTGCTCGGCGTGGGCAACGGAACGTTTCAGCCCCAGGTTACCTATGCGACGGGAGATGGCCCGGCAGACGTCGCTGTGGGCGATTTTAATGGCGATGGCCATCTCGATCTGGCTGTGGTCAATTCCGGCGAGAACTCGTCCGGCCAGTTCGACAATTCTGTATCGATTCTGCTCGGCAATGGCGATGGCACGTTCCAGGCACAGGTTACCTACGCCACGGGCCAGGTTCCGGTATCGGTGGCCGTGGGCGATTTCAATCGCGACGGCTACCTTGATCTGGCCATTGTCGATCAGTATGACGACGCGGTCTCGATCCTGCTGGGGAACGGCGATGGCACATTCCAGCCCGAGGTCGAGTATGGCGTCAGCTCTCAGCCCATGCAGGTCGCGGTCGACGATTTCAATGGCGACGGCCGGCTCGATCTGGTCACTGCCAATTACATCGCTCAGACGGTCTCGATCCTGCTTGGCAACGGCGATGGCACATTCCAGTGCGCGTCCGACTTTACCGCTACCGAGAATCCGACCGCTGTTGCGACAGCCGACTTCAACGGCGACGGCATCCGCGACCTCGCCGTCGCCGACTTTGGCTCATCGACGGTTTCAATCCTGATCGGCAACGGCGACGGCACCTTCCACGCCCAGGTGCGCTACGCAACCGGCACTTATCCGGAAGCCGTCGTCGCAGAGGATTTCAACGGCGATGGAATTCTCGACGTGGCCCTGCCCACGGACAACCTGCAGGGCAGCGTGTCCATTCTGCTTGGAAACGGCGACGGCACCCTCCAAACCACGCAGAATTTCCCAGCGGGCCTGTTACCCGTATCCATAACGGCGGCGGATTACGACAACGACGGCTTGATGGATATCACCGTTCCCGACCTGGAAGCCAATGCCGTCTCGGTGCTGCTCAGCACTACCCTGGTCTACTCGCCCACCAACCTCAGTTTTGGCACCGTCAACCTCGGCACGACCAGCAGCCCGCAAACGGTAACTCTGACCAATAACGGCGGGAGCGCCGTAACCATCACCAGCATCGCCACCAGCCCCGCCAACGGTCCCTTCAGCCAGACCAACACCTGCGGGAATTCACTGGCGGCCGGCGCGAACTGCACGGTGAGCGTCACATTCACACCAACTACCTCCGGGAACGTCTCCGGAACCCTCACCATTACCGACAGCGCCCAGGGGAGCCCGCAGTCCGTCGCCCTGAGCGGCAGCGGCAACGGCGCCACGGTGAGCTTCAGTCCCAGCAGCGTCAATTTCGGCAATCAGGTCGTCAACGCGACCTCGGCCGGGCAGGTCGTCACCATGACGAACAACGGCAACGCCACGCTGAACATCACCAGCATCACCGCCACTCCCAGCCAGTACACGATTGCCAGCACCACCTGCGGTTCGACGCTCACAGCGGGCGCAAACTGCACTTTCACGGTCACGTTCGATCCCACGCAGACCGGCACACTCAACGGCAGCATTGCGGTGGTCGACAGCGGCTATGGCAGCCCGCAGACCATCTCCCTCTCAGGCACGGGAACCCAGGGCGTCCTTACGCTCAGTCCGGCGAGCCTGACCTTCGGTGTCCAGTTGCTGAACACTTCGAGCGCCGCTCAGACGGTCACGGCGACCAACACCGGCAATGCGACGATCACGATTAACTCGATCTCGACGCTGGCCAACTTCACCCAAACCAACAACTGCGGCGCCGCGCTGGCGGTGGGTGCGAGTTGTTCGATCAACGTCACATTCACACCGGTGAACATCAATCTTCTCAGCGGAACGTTCAGCATCTATGACAATGCCGCTTCCAGCCCGCAGACGATCAGCGTTTCGGGCACCGGGACGCAGGTCAATGTAAATCCCAGCAGCCTGAACTTCGGCACCATAAGCGTGGGGACCACCAGTTCGGCCATGCTCGTGACCCTCAGCAACGTGGGATCAAGCTCTGTCAGCATCTCAAACGTCACGATCACCGGCACGAACAGCACCGACTTCGCGCAGACGAACACCTGTGGCTCGAGTGTTGGTCCAAACGCGAGTTGCGCCTTCAGCGTCACGTTCACGCCCGGCGCAGCGGGGACGAGAACGGCAACGCTCTCGGTATACGACAGCGGCGGCGCGAGTCCGCAGGCGGTGTCTCTCTCCGGTACCGGCTACTCGAACGGGACCGGGCCGGCGGTGACTTTCAACCCGACAAGCTTGAGTTTTGGGAATCAGAACTACAAGACAAAGTCGGCGGTCATGAAGGTAACTCTCACAAATACCGGAGGAGCCACCCTCGACATCACGAGTATCACGCCCAGCAGCAACTACTCCGACACGACCACGTGTCTCTCCACGCTTGCAGCAGGCCAAAGCTGCACGATTTCGGTCAGCTTTACACCGACGGTCGTGGGAACCGACAACGGGTCGGTAACCGTTGTCGACAACGCTTCCAACAGCCCGCAGTCCGTCTCATTGACGGGCACGGGCGTCGGGGCCCAGGCAGTGCTGTCCCCGACCACGCTGACCTTCGGCGTGCAAGTGGACGGTACGACCAGCACGGCGCAGACGGCGACCCTAACCAACCAGGGCAACGCCTCCCTGACGATCACCAGCATCACCGCTCCCGCGAATTTCACTCAGACGAACGATTGCGAGTCGAGCCTGGCGGCTGGAGCAAGCTGCGCGATTGACGTAAGCTTCGCGCCGACCGGCAAGGGCCTTCTAAACGGCAGCGTCGTCGTCAGCGACAACTCGGCAGGCAGCCCCAGTCAGAAGGTCTCGGTTTCCGGCACCGGCACGCAAATGTACGTAACTCCGTCCAGCTTGAACTTCGGCACCATCAACATTGGATCCTCAAGCTCTCCCCAGACCGTGTCCGTTACGAACGAAGGCACGACCTCGGTTTCGATCACCGGTGTGAGCGTAACGGGGACGAACAGCGGTGATTTCGTC
Source organism: Terriglobia bacterium (assembly GCA_030037755.1). GTDB lineage: Bacteria > Acidobacteriota > Terriglobia > UBA7540 > UBA7540 > Gp13-AA77. The sequence goes on along the minus strand of JASHQD010000200.1, from coordinate 3,915 downwards.
AAAACAAACAATTGCGGCTCGACTCTGGGCGCCGGGGCCACCTGCACGGTCATTGTGACATTCACTCCGGCCGGTTCCGGCAACCGCACCGCCACGTTGAATATCAACGACGCCGGCGGCGCCAGCCCGCAGACCGTCGCGCTCTCCGGCACCGGAAATCCCAGCGGCACAGGTCCGCAAATCACGCTCAACCCGACGAGCCTGAGCTTCGGCAGTCAGAATTACAAGACCGCTTCGAAGTCGCAGACCGTGACCGTCACCAGCACAGGAACCGTTGCCCTGGGCATCACCGGCGTGACCACGAGCCAGAGCGATTTCACGGTGACGAGCAATGACTGTCCGACGTCTCTCTACCCGGGCTCGAGTTGCACCTTCACCGTCAGTTTCGACCCGCAGAGCGTGGGCGCGATCAGCGGAACGGCCTCCGTAACCGACAACGCACCGAACAGTCCCCAGACCGTAATGCTTTCGGGCACGGGTCTCGGAGCGTTCCCCTCACTCACTCCCGCGACCCTGACCTTCTCGACTCAAGTGGTGAATACCACGAGTCCGTCGCAGACGGCGACGCTCTCGAATACCGGCAACGCCAGCCTGACGATCAATAGCATTACGATACCTTCGGGCTTCGGCCAGACGAACAATTGTGGGTCCAGTCTGGCGGCGGGTGCGAATTGCACGATCAACGTGACGTTTACCCCGACGAACTCCGGCATGTCGAACGGTTCGTTGGTGGTGAGCGACAACGGCGCGGGCAACCCGAGCCAGAAGGTGAGCCTGTCGGGCACCGGCACCTATGCGGAACTGTCACCCACAAGCCTGAACTTCGGTACCGTGCCGGTCGGCCAGTCCAGTACTCCACAGACCGTGACGCTGATTAACGTCAACACGATCACGTCATTCAGCATCAGTTCGATGATGTTCACGGGCAGCGATCCCGGTGATTTCTCCCAGACCAACAACTGCGGCAAGTCACTCGGGGCCGGTGCGAGTTGCACCATTACGGTGACGTTCACTCCTCAGGCGACCGGCTCGCGCACAGCTTCGCTGTCAATAGCGGACGGCGCAGGCGGCAGCCCGCAGACGGTCGCCGTGTCGGGCACAGGAGAATGAGCGCTGTAGCCGATAGGGCGGGCGCTATAGCCGATAGGGCGGGCGCTGTAGCGGCGGTGTCCTCACCGCCGGATCCCTGATTTTCCTATGCGGCGATGAGGACATCGCCGCTACAGCGCTGTTCTCACACAGACTCTTGAGGCCCGCCGATGGAACGGCGAATTTTGTTGCGGAACGGGCGGGCGGCGCGGCTGAAGCCGCGCCCTTTCAGGGCTTTCGCGTCGCTGTAAACCGTCCGTCGGCCCGGTCCTGCACTCTCATGCGCCCGCTCGCCGAATCGCCGTCGATCCAGCCGGCCACGATCGCAGGCACGCTTTCGGGCTTGCTCGCCTGCTCGTTCTGCCATTCCGCATCGAACCTGAGCTCGACATAACCGTCGCGCCACGTTCCGGAAACGGGGCGCGCCGCGCCAAGATCGCCGGACCACGTTCCAGTCACATTGCGGCCGTCGCGTGCGAGCTGCAGAGTGCCGTTATAGGTCCCGTAGTCACTCGAGAATTTCACCTGCCAGGTCCCGGTCGAGTCGGAGCCATTCTTGATCGGCACCGGCGTGGAGTTCGTTACGCGGACATTTGAGAAATACGCCTCTTCACCCTGGTAACCCCACAGCGCGACCCCGCCGCGGAGATCTTCACCCTTCAGGCCATCGACAACAAGGCTGGGCTGGTCCGATCCGTTTAAGTAAAGCATGGCGGATCGGCCCTTGACCTCGATCCTGACCTTCATCCAGGTCTCCGGTTGCAACTCCGCATGAGCCTCGTAGACCCAGGGCCACTGCCGGCGCAATTGGTACCAGTCGAAATCGGGCTCGGAGACGTATTGCACCGAATGATTCCGCATCGCCTGATCGTCCGCATGCGAGTTACCGGGCCGCAGGTAGAAGAGCTCGTAGCGTGAGGCATCCGGACGCGCCCTGAAGGCGATGCCGAAAAAGCCGGGCATTCTCACCCCGGGCGGCGTGGTGATCTTCAGAGCAACGTCGCCTTCGATGGTACCGTCCTCGAAGTCCGTGCCGCGCAATAGGGCGAAGCCGTCCTTTTGCGTGTCATTGGTGATGCGCACGGCCCTGCGCCCCTTGTACGCGACGGCGTCCGCCTTGACGTTGACCAGGACCAAGTCATGGGTGTCGCTCAGCGCAAACGTTTGGATGTCAGACGCAGCCCGGCCGAAGTTCGCCCAAGCCAGTAGGATCGCGAGAACCCCCAAGGTTTTGCTTCCCATCAAGCCCTCCCGGAACGCAGTTCGTTTCCTCCGGTTCCTTTGACCCTTGAAATAGGAACGCCGGCAGCGGCGGCAGGACGCAAGTCCTGTGCCAGCTCACGGAACCGATAGGTCCTTAAGAATGAGCGCAGAGATTCAGCGGCCTGAAGCTGAATTGTCCGGTTTCACGACGGTCTGTCCGGGAACGAGCGGGATGTAGCGCCGTCTGCTGTAGCGGGGTCTGCTGTAGCGGCGCTCTGTGAGCGCCGGCCTTTCGGCGCACTTTCTCCGGGAAAACCGGCGCTCACAGAGCGCCGCTACAGCGCCCGGTCGAGGTGGCGCGAGGCCAGTTCGGTGCCCGCGATCCGCGCCCGGATTTTTGCGAAGGCCACGTCGCGCGTTGTGGAGGTGTCGTCGCCGAAGGGAGAGAATCCGCAGTCGTCGGTTGTGCCCAGGCGATCGAGCGGTATGAATTCGGCGGCTTCGAGAACCCGATCCCGCACTTCTTCCGGCGTCTCGACTCGCGGGTCGATCGGGTCCGTGACGCCCACGAAGACCGTCTGCTCCGGTTGCGAGTGCCTCCGGATCAGATCGAGCGTACGGCGCCGGTCCTTCTCGCTGGCCAGTTGGACGTAAAAGTTGCCGGCCTTGAGAGTGAACAGGCCGGGCAACAGTCCGGCATAGTCCACGTCCGCGCTGTGTGTGGCGTCCTGATCGCCGCCGGGACAGGTGTGGACACCAATCCGTCGCCTCTCCTCCTCGGAGAAGTGATCGAGAACCTGGTTATTCAAGGCGATGAGTTGTTGGAGCAGTTCCCCCGAAGGATCGAGCTTCAGCGAGAGGCGGCCTTCGGTGAAGTCAATCTGCACCTTGTAAGCGCCCTGCTGAAGACATCCGCGGATATCGGCCACAGCTTCGTTGACGAGGTCTTCTACGAACTGTTCGCGCGGGTAGCCGGGGATTCCCTCTTGCGGATAGAGAATGCTCAGCAGCGACGCGGAAATCACCGCCTGTTTCACCGGAACCTTGGTGAATTCCTGAGCGCGCCCGAGGAACGACGCGGCATAGGTCGTATACCGGAACGGACCGGCGGTGAGGCGCGGCAGCTGCCGGGTATGGCCGTCGGCGAACGGAATCACCACGCCGTCAGGCGCAAGCCCTTCGAGACCGTGGATGGGATAGGTCGCAAAGCTGGGCTTGGTCTGCTCGCCGTCCGTGATGACGGGCGATCCGGTGTCTTCGAACCGGCGGATCGTGTCACCGAGCGCTTGGGTGTAAGCCTCGTCAAGCTTCTCCTGCCCGATGCGTCCGGCGGCAAATTCCTGGACGGCGCGAATCAACTCCGGGGGTCGCGGGATGCTTCCGATGGGTTCGGTTGGGATTGGCATTCGCGGAGTGTATGCGATGGGTTCCACCGTGTCAAAGCTGTGCAGGGATTAGACGATCGATTTTTTTGTATTAACAGCCCTTCCGCCGGCTATGGAGGCTCTCGCAGGTCTCGAAGACCTTCCCCGCCCCACGCTGTAGCGCCTGTCCCAGGCGCGGAAATCGCGGGCCGGACGCCCGCGCTACAGCGCGGTCCTGTCCCGCTGATCCGTAATCCTG
>JASHQD010000199.1 GCA_030037755.1 Terriglobia bacterium | reverse complement strand
GCTCGGGTTTCTTCCGACGAGTGGCCCGTCAGGTAGTAGTGCATGGTCGGCGTGATGACGAGTGACAGCACCATGGAAATCAGGATTCCGCCGATGACCGAAATCGCCAGCGGCTGCAGCATCTCGGACCCTTCGCCGATCGCGAGCGCCAGGGGCAACATGCCTGCGATCGCCGCCAGCGCGGTCATGGCGATCGGACGCAGGCGCCGGCGCCCGGCCTGGACCATGGCCTCGCGCGCTGAGAATCCGGCGGCGCGGAATCGCTGGTCGGCGTCAAGCAGCAGGATGCCGTTCTTGGCGACGATTCCCACCACCATGATCAGGCCCATGAACGACGAAATGTTGAAGGTGGTCCCGGTGACGAGCAGCGCGAGAAAGACGCCCGACGTCGAGAGCACGGCCGAGGAAAGAATCGCGGCGGGCGCCGAGAACTGGCCGAATTCGAAGAGAAGCACCAGGAAGACAAGCAGCAGCGCCAGCACCAGCACGGTCAGAAGATCGTGGAACGATTGCTGCTGCTCCTTGTAGGTGCCGCCGTACTCGACGCGAATCGAAGAGGGCAAATGCAATCCCGCCACCGTCTTCTGTACCGCCGCCACCCCGCTTCCGAGGTCGAGACCTTCCAGGCGGGCCGTGACGGAGACCTCGCGCTGCAGATTGTCGCGCGTGATTTCGGTCTGGCCCGGCAGCTCCGTAACCTGAGCCAGCGATCCGAGTGTGGCGGTGCCGCCGGTCGAACTGACCAGCATGGTGTTCTCGATGGCTTCGAGCGATGACCGGTTCGCGTCGGGAAATCGGACGCGCACCGTGTAAGGCCGGCTGTTGACGATCACAGGCGTGGCCGCGGGCTCGCCCTCGATGATGGCCGAAGCGTCCGTGGTGACCTCCTCCGGAGTGAAGCCGGCAAGCGCCGTCGCCTGCGGATCGACCTTGAACATCACCGCCGGCCCGCTCATCGTATTGTCGACGCCGTTTTCGATGTCCACCACCGGCTTCTTGCCGGTCACCTGGATCTTGCCGATGGCGTCAGCGACCTGCGGCGCCCACTGATTCAGCAGGTCGCCGTCGGGCGAGAAGAGCTTGATCTGGATGGGCTGCGGGGCTCCGGTCAGGTCTCCGATCATGTCCTCGAGAACCTGGTGAAAGTCGACGTCGACTTCGGGCTCGGCCTGCGTCACCCGCCTGCGGATCTCCTCCATGATTTCATCGATGTCGCGGCTGCGATGCTGCTTCAGCTTCACGGAAATGTCGCCCGTGTTCGCTTCCGTGACGGCCGCCAGTCCGAGTTGAAGTCCGGTGCGCCGCGATGTGCTCGCAACCTCGGGCACGGATTGGATGATCTGATCGAAGTGAGTCAGCACGCGGTCGGTCTCCTGCAGAGACGTGCCCGGGGGCATGACGTAGTCCAGCACGAATCCACCTTCGTCCATCTCCGGCAGCATGTCGGTGCCGAGAGCGCGATAGCAGAAAAGCGAAATCACGATCAGGACCCCGCAGAACGCCGCCATCCAGACCGGATGATCGATCGCCCGGCGCATGCTCCGTTCGTAAAACTCGATCACCTTGCCGAAGAAACCGCGCATCGAGGCTTCTTCGGCAGCCATGAGCTTCTTCAGTTCTTCGGCGCTGCCTTCCGCAGACGTTGAAGATTCCGCAGTGGCGGTGAGATCGTTCTTCCGCTGACGGAGCAGGTAGCGGCTCAGATTGGGAGTCCAGACCAGCGCCAGGGCGAGCGATGTGAACAGGGCGACGGCCATGGTCACCGCCAGGGCCCGGAAAAACGTGCCCGTGACACCGGTGATCGAGATTAACGGCAGAAAGACGACTACCGGGGTCACCGTGGAGCCGACCAGCGGTACCGTAAGCTCCTTCAAGGCGCTGTGAATCGCTTCAATGCGTCCCTCGCCGGCATCGCGATGCAGGACGATGTTCTCCACCACCACGATCGCATCATCGATCACCAGTCCCACGGCCGCAGCGAGCCCGCCGAGCGTCATGAGGTTGAAACTCTGGCCCAGCAGCTTCATGACGATGAAAGTCACCATGATGGTGATGGGAATCACAAGGCCGGCCACCAGCGAAGTGCCCCAGTCGCGCAGGAACAACACGAGAATGATCGAGGCCAGCACCAGCCCGATCAGGATGGCGTCGCGCACGCTGTCAATCGACTGCACGATCAGCTGCGACTGGTCGTAAAAGAAGTCGATCTTGATGCCGGCCGGGAGCGAGCGGCGGAGATTATCGAGCTCCGCCTTCACCTCGTTGGCCACTTCGACGGTGTTCGATTCCGGCTGGCGGTTGATGTTGATCAGCACCGCAGGCTTGCTGTTGGCCTTCACGATCGTATAGACCGGCATGACCGACGGGTTCACGGCGGCCACGTCCTCGATGCGGACGGGCGCGCCGGTTTGCGTGTCCTTGATGACGATCTGGCCGATGTCAGCCGGAGTTTGAACCTGGCCGCTCACCAGCGCAAGGAACAGTTGGTGGTTGTGAGGCATCAAGCCCGGAGAAGCCACCAGGTTCGTGCGCCGGACCGCGTCCAGGAGGTCGGGGACAGTCACACGAGCGCGCAGCAGCGCCGCGGGCTCCGGCGTAATCTGAAATTCCGGAACATCGCCGCCCTGAATCAGCACCTGGGCAACGCCGCTCAGGCGGTTGAGGCGTGGTTTGACCTCATAAGTGGCCAAGTCCCAGAGGTCCTTCTGGGAAATCCGATCCGAGGTCATGCTGTAGCCGAGGATGGGGAAGCTGGCAAAATAGAGCCGATGCGCGTCGATCTGCACCGTCGGTGGAAGTTGGCTCTGAATGCGGGACAGCGCGGCGTTCACCCGCTGGAGCGTCAGGATCATGTCCACGCTCCAGTCAAAGTTGAGGTCGATCTCGGCCGAGCCGCGGCTGGTAATCGACAGCACTTCCTGCAGTCCTTGAACGCCGTTGAGCGCTTCTTCTACCGGCCGCGTGATCGAGACTTCCATCTGGTCGATCGGCATCACGCCGTTGTCGATACTCACGATAATGCGGGGGAAATTCGTGGTCGGAAAGACGGCAATCGGGATGGTGAACGCCACGTACACTCCCAGCACCGCGAGGGTAACGATCAGGAAGATGATCGATTTGGCGTGGCGCGTGATCCAGAGGGTAGACTCCGGCGCCAGCTGTCCGGCGGCCACCGCCGTTTCGGCGTCATTTCTGGTCGGAGTCTGCATCCTTGCCGGAATCCTTATCTCCGCCTTCGTCAGGCGACTTGGGCGCCGAGATGAGCAACTTCGTTTTAGCCATCACGTCCGGATCTTCCTGGGCGATCTCGTAAGCGCCCTGGGTCACGACGCGGTCGCCTTCGTTGAGGCCTTCGGTGATCTGAAGAAGGTCGCCCTGGCGGATTCCGGTCTTCACGGACTTCTGCTGCGGCTTGCTATCGGCGCCGGCGAGGATTACCGAGGTCGAGCCATCGGACGCGGTGATCACGGCGGCGGCGGGAATCACCAGCGCATCTTGGACCTTCTGGGCTATGAACGTCACTTGCGCGCTGCTTCCCGGACGCAAGCGGTCGTGCGGATTCGGAGCTTCCGCCCACACCTCGACAGTCGTGCTGTTCGGATCAAGGGCCGGGCTCACGAGCGTGACCTTTGCAGGAATGGCATCGTCGCCCCCCCGCACCGACAGGATAGCCAGGTCCCCGGTCTTGAGCAGCGCCGCCTCTTGCTGGTCGATGTGAGCGCGAGCCACGATGCGGGAGAGATCCATGACGGTGATCAGGGGCGTGCCGGCCGGAGCCATTTCGCCGGGATACAGAGGCCGGTCCGTCACCACGCCGTCGATCGGGCTTCGCACCTGCGCGTAACCGAGCTGTGCCTGGGCGGCGTCGTACCGGCCCTGGGCCGCCGTCAGCTCTCCTTTGGCTGCTTTCAATGCATCTTCGTTCCCGAATCCTTCGAGGGCCCCGAGATGTTTCTCGGCGATGTCGTACTGGTTTTGAGCCTGAGTGAAAGCCACACCGGAATCCTCAAGCTGCTTGCGCGGGATGGCACCCTGGGTGAAGAGACTCTTGTCGTTTTCGTATAACTTCTGCGCGGCGTCCAGGGTTCCCTTGGCCGCCTTGAGGTCCAGTTGGGCCTTCTGCAGGCTCTGGGGCGCATCGGCATTCACCGCGGTACTGTAAGCCGCCTGCGCCTGTTGGTAAGCGCCCTGATTCTCCGTGACCGCGGCGGCGAGGTCTCCGCTCTCAAGCTCAGCCAGGAGCTGGCCTGCGTGCACGTGATCGCCGCGATTTACGTAGAACTTGCTCACCGGGGCGCTGATCTTGGGCACAATCGCGGACTGGCGAAGCGGATACAGGGCGGCATCAGCGACCACCGTGCGCTCGATCGGCTGTCGCTCGACCGTGGCGACCTGCACCGTCATGGTGGGATTTTGCTCGGCAGCCTCCTTGCCGGAGCAACTCCAGAAACTGAACGCGGTCAGCGATGCCAGCAGGGCGGCCACGACTGGTTTGATCTGGCCGCGGGGCTTAGTCCCCCTATCGAAGGATTCTGGCCTTTTCCGGCAGGTTTTCGGCCAAATCGGTGTAAATGTTTGTTCATACGACCCGAAGAATCTCCAGCCCTTGACTGTCGACTGTCGACTTTTGGCCACGTTGGCTCCGGCTCTTGCCGGGTCAGAATCGAGTCTCCGCATGCTCTAGAAGCTTCCCGTCAAGGTCTGCAATTGGGCCAGTGCCACCCGGTAGCGTGCCTGGCCGTCGTCATAAGCGTTTCGAGTCTGCGCCAGCGTGTTCTGGGCATCGACAACTTCCAACGCCGTCGCCTCCCCCGCTCGGTAGCGCAGCACCGTCAGGCGAAGGCTCTCCGAGGCCAGTTCCGCCGAGTGCCGCAGCCGATCCACCGCCGCGCTCGCAACCTGCGCCTCATTGTACGACGAGTACAGGTCTTGAACCAGCTTGCGTTGCGCGGACGTCAGTTCCACCTGGGCCTGTTCGCGCCGGTATTCCGACTGGTGCAGCTTGCTCCGCAGGTTTCCCCAATCAAAAACCGGGAATTGAAGATTGAAGGTCACGAACTCACCCAGGTTGTTCTGCTGCAGGCGGCGTTCGTCCGGCGTCGCGCCGCTAACCTCGCCGCGAAGCGCGAATTCGTTCGCCTCGATCCCGTAGTTGGCGTCGATGGCAAGAGTGGGCATGAAGCTCTGCCGCGCCGCGGAGACGTCCGCCCGGGCCACACGCAGAGCCTCGATGGCGGCCTTCAGATCGGCATTCGAATGTGCCGCCATGTCGCGCATCTCGGAAAACGAGGGCAGCAAGGGCGCCTGGTCGAGGTCATCCACTGCGGTGAAGTTCTCATTCAGTGTCGGGGACAGCAGCACCGCCAGATTCAGGCGCGCATCCTCCATGGCGAGCCTGGCGTCCTCGAGCGCCTGCTGTTGCTGGTCGAGCTCAATCTCCGCCTTGATGACATCCGCATGCGCAGCTTGCCCTCCTTTTTCCAGATCCTGGCTGGTTTTGTGGAACTGCTGCGCCTGGTCGCGAGCCTGCTGCGCGGTGCCATACTTCCGCTGCGCGACCAGCAAACCGTAATACGCTTGCGTAACCGCGACCACAAGGCCGCGGGCAGCGATCTCGGATCGGGCTTGGGCCTGCGCTTCGGCGGCCGAGGCTCGCCGGTAGCCGTTCAGAGTGAAGAGATTGGGTGAGAGATCCTGGTGAAGCACGCCCCAGGCGCGATAGACGTGCACGCCGTCATTGGTCACGAACCTGCCCGTCTCCAGAATGCTTCCACCTTTGGTGAGAAGCTCCTGCGTGGTGGTGCTGACGGCGGGCAGCAGCCCCGCGCGCGCCTGGACCCGATCCTCGTGCGCGAGTCGCGCGTCACTGACGGCCGAGAGGTAAGTGGCATCGTTCTGGCGCGCGCGTTCGAGGGCGTCCTTCAACGTCAGGGTCACGGGCGGGCCCTGACCGGCGAACGGGAGCTGAGCCATTTGGACCTCCGGGATTTCGGCAGGCGCCGGCTGCGCGCCATCGGCGTTCCCAGGGGCTGGAGGCGCTCCTGTAACCTGTCCAGCCGCGAAGCGCGCAGCGGGCGCGGCCAGAAAAAGTATCGTGATTGCCGGGGCCAAAGTGCGGCGACTAGAAGCTGCGATCGACATGCGCAATCCTCCTCGCTTACTGATTCCGCTCAGCTTACCCTTAATTCGATACTAGTTGTTTTTGCGAAAGCTGCAGATGAAAGGGCGATTAAATTTGTTTAAGGAGTGCGAAACGGAACAAGGGCCCTGTTCCGAGGTGAAGCGGGCCGTCCAAAGCTACACCTCCACGCCCAGTCTGACCTCCTGGACAGCTCTTCGTGGCGGAAACACGCCCAGCCGGAACAATTGAACCCACAGCGCAAGCGCCAGTAGAAACAGCCCGGCTGCCGAGACAGACCATACACCATATGCGGTCTGCAAAACCAGATACCAGAGGATTCTCCAGCCGAGGTAGATCTCGCGTCCGAAGAAGTAAAGCAGCACTGTCAGGGGCAAGGCCCCGAGCAACAGTAAAGCGGCATTCGCAACCCGCGCCGCCCAACCGGCGGGCCGCTGCAGCAGCATGAAGGCATAAGCGAGCGGTCCGAGGAAAAACCACATCGCGAAGGGATTGAGATAGAGGGCCCAAACCACCAGGAGAAACATCCAGACACAGAGAATCCGCTTGGAGGCGGCAAAATCGTCTGGCCGCGTGGGCAAAAAGAGGCGCAGAATTCGTAGCAGGACATATCCCATCGCGAGCACTCCGACCAGCGGCGCCACAACTTGCGCGGGGATCCTGTAAAGAAAGGGGTCTTTAGGCGTAGCGGGATAAAGCTCGTAGCGCGTCAAGATGCCGGCGGAGGTCAGGCCATAGAGCGCTCCGAGCATGGCCAGGAGCGGCAGGAGGTACACCGCGGGACGGAGATACGTGCCAAGGGGATGCTCCAGGCGGTCATCTTCATAATTCAGGATGCCCAGCACGCAAGCAAGCATGAAAGGCACCAGCCCGAGGGTCTGCAGCCATTCCACGGAATTGCGGTCCAGCCACCGCCCGCCGGTGAGGCTCAAGTACTTCACTTCCGGGGCCGGCGGCGGCTCCACCTGATCGAGTGCGGCGAGCGCCTGTTCCACGGTCGCCCCGACCATGCGAAACGTCTCGGGCTGGAAATTCTCGAAGACGTCCTGGACCGTGTGGTAGCGGGCGCGCGCGCCGGCGGCGTCGGCAGAACTCGTAGAAAGATTGATCGCCGCGATTCCGACGCGCAACAGGGGTCCCTGGTCTTGCGAAGAGACCTCGACGGAGCGCTCGATCCATTCCTGCACAGGTGAGGGGCCCTGGACGACAACGCCCTGCGCGGCTCCCGACTGGTGTATAAGTTGCCGCAGCCAGATCGGCGAATAACCTCCACCCTGACCTTCGCAATCGATGCCGACGACCGTGGGCTGTCCCTGTGTGAGATAGTCGATCGAGATCACGGCCAGTGTCTGCCGCGCCCGGAAGAACCCGCGCAGGTCGCGGGCGCCGATCATGCCCCATTCCTCGGCGTCGGTCGCGGCGAAAATGAGATCACGGTGGTGCGGCTGCTTGCTCAGCGCCTGCGCCAGCGCCAGCAGCGTTCCCACTCCGGACGCGTTGTCTTCCGCAGCCTGATGCGACGTGAACTGGCTGTCGTAGTGAGCGATCACCGCCACCGCTTCCCGCACCTCACCTGGAGATTCGGCCACCACGTTCTGCCCTTCAACCCTCTTCCCGGCCAGCCACATGTTGAAGAGTCCACCGGAGACGCGATAGCCCATCTTCTGAAACTGGGCCTTCAGATACTCGGCGGCGCGCGCGGCGGCCGGCGTGCCGGTAACGCGGTCGGGGTAATCCTGGGCGAGCGTTCGAGCGTATTCCAGGGCGGTGTTGGGATCGAATCGGGCCGTGATCTGAGGGAGCGGCAGATTCCGCGAGGGGTGCAAGCCCAGGGCAACCATGACGCCCATGAGCACAAGCATCAGCAGAGTGCAACCCAGCACCAAGGCTCTTTGATTCGGCCTCAGCATTCTAGGGGCTCACTTCCGGCAGAGCGAGACCGCCAGGGCGAGGACCTTCCTGGGCTCGGAAAAAGTGATTCAGAGGAAGCCGGCCGGGTCCGATCGGGTAAGCCTTCTTGATCGCTTCAGCGACGTAAGCCTTGGCGAGTACCACGGCGTCGGCAAGATGGCGTCCGAGCGCGAGATTGGCCACGATGGCGGAGGAGAAGGCACAGCCGGTGCCGTGGGTGTTCTCGGGCTTCATGCGATCACCGGCAAAAGCCTCGATCTGACCGTCCTGGGCGAAGATGTCGACCGCCTTCTCAAGATGGCCTCCGGTCACCACCACCGCGCGCGCGCCCATTTCGCGCAATTTAGTGGCGGCGGCTTTCATCTCTTCAACGTTCTCGACCTTCAAGCCGGTCAGACTCGCGGCTTCGGCGAGATTCGGAGTCACCAGGGTTGCCTGGCTGAGAAGGCACTTCCTGAGGAATTCCAAACCAGCTTCATCGATCAACGGCGCGCCGCTTGTTGATCGTAAGACCGGGTCGAGCACGCAGGGCAAGTCGGGTCGCGACTGCACGAGCCGGCTCACGGCCTCAGCGTTGGCGCGATTCGCCAGCATCCCGATTTTCAGGGCCCGGACCTGGCCGTCCGCCATGACGGATTCAATCCAGTCGCGCAGCAGATTGGAATCGATGGGATGAACGGACTTCACGCCCTGGCTGTTCTGAATGGTCAGCGCGGTGATCGCGGCCACGCCATAGCAGTTGTGAGCCGCAAAAGTCTTCAGGTCAGCGGTAATGCCCGCGCCGCTCGAGGGATCGAATCCCGCGATCGTCAGAATTACCGGGACATTGCTTGCAGGCGGGGCTGCGGCCGTGGCTCTCGCTCCGTTATCGAGGCTGGCAAACCGTAAGGCTGATTATAGAGTCAGCGCGGCGGCTGTCAACAAGATTCGAACACGTTCGAACGGGAAATCGTAACATTTCGTTCACGCAGCGTGACGGCGGTATTTCTCCAGGCAATCCTCGGAACAGAAGTGCAGCGTTTCACCTCCCCTCCTGAGGCGATGGGAGAGCTCGGTGGATACGAACATGCCACATTCCGGATCGCGCACCATCTTGCTCCCCGTGTCCCCCGTCGGCTGCTTCGCCGCAGATGCGCGAGCACCGGGGTGCGCCTGCCGCGGCGCAAGAAAGTGCTTCAACGCGCCGTAAAGCATGCGCAACATCATCAGCGCAAAGAGCGCGTCCAGAATATAGCCGATGAATTCACCCATACTATAGAGAGACAGCGCACCCTCACCGGCAGATGCAGCGCGGGCGTTGCCCTGATCCTACGGCGTCGAGGCGCCGCGCGATTCTTGGTCGAGCCGCTGCTTCAACTCGTCCAATTTCGGGTAAGCCGGGTTCAAGTTGTGCAGGACTTCGTAAGCCCTCTGGGCGGCCTTGAAATCGTGCTTGCCTTCCATATTCACCACGATGATGTTGAACAGCGTGGGTTGGTGCTGCGGCTCGACCGTTAAGGAATGCTGGAACTGCTTTAGAGCGTCGTCGAAGCGTCCGACGTTGAAATAACACGTTCCCAGGTCAGTGCTGGCGTTCACATTTCTCGAGTCGAGAGCCACGGCCTTCTGATACCAAGGAATCGCTGCCTGAAAATTGCCGTGATCGTAGAGAAAATCGGCCAGCTTGAGCGGCGCGGCTGGATCCTGCGGGTTCGCCGACGCCTGCTGCTCCATCGCCTGCACTTGGGCCTGCACATCAGGACCATTATCGACCGCCGGATGCCCGGGCGGCAGTGCAGTGTTTTCCGCTGATGCGCCGGAAGACGATCCGTCGGCTGCGCTGGCGTTCGAGTCCGAGCCGGTTAGCGGCGGCGAGGTCTGGGACTTGAACACGTAGCCGGCCACAAAGCCGACGCAGAGGAAAACCAGCGCTGTGATCAGATTCGTGGCAAGCGAGGGATCCAGCCGTGTCCGGGCAGTTGTCGCCGGCGCGGGACGTTCCTTCTTCACAGGCTTCACTTTCAGGGACAGCTCCTTCTGATCGAGTCTATCGCCCGCGCCATGCAGGGTCAAGCCAAGTCGAGAAAGCCGAGAAAGCCAGTCGCCGATCGCGCAGACTGGATTATCCTAGAACTTAGCCTCAGAACGGCACCGCCAGGGCGAGGTCAGCCACAGCGCGATGCCTCAGCATCTCGGGCCAATAAGTACAAACCTCAGGAGGCAACATGCGCAGAAAAGTGACAGTCGTTGGCGCCGGAAATGTCGGCGCGACAACGGCCCACCGGCTGGCGGACAAGCAACTGGGAGACGTGGTTCTAATCGACATTCTGGAAGGCGTGCCGCAGGGCAAAGGGCTCGACCTTCTTGAGTCGGGGCCCATCGAGGGCTATGACGTGCGCGTGAAGGGCACCAACGATTATGCCGACACCGCGAATTCTGACGTGGTGGTGATGACGGCGGGTTTCCCCCGTAAGCCCGGCATGAGCCGCGACGATCTGCTGAAGGCGAACTACGATGTGGTCAAGACTGCGATCGAGAAGGTATCTCAATCATCGCCGGAAGCCATTCTGATCGTTGTCACCAATCCACTGGACGCCATGGCGCAGGCTGCGTATCGCGTGAGCGGGTTTTCCAAGAACCGCGTGATCGGTATGGCCGGCGTGCTCGACACGGCGCGTTATCGCACTTTCATCGCCGAAGCGCTCGACGTCTCCGTGCAGAACGTGCAAGGTTTCGTGCTCGGCGGTCACGGCGACACCATGGTTCCGGTACCGCGCTACACGACCGTGGCCGGTATTCCCGTCACGGAGCTTCTGCCTAAAGACAAGCTCGACGCGATCATCAAGCGGACGGCCGGCGGCGGCGCCGAAATCGTCGCCCTGCTCAAAACCGGCAGCGCCTACTACGCTCCATCGGCGGCGGCGGTCGAGATGGTCGAGGCGATTTTCAACGATCGCAAGAAGATCCTGCCCTGCGCGGCTTATCTCGAAGGCGAATACGGCATCAGCGGATTATTCGTAGGCGTGCCGGTGAAGCTGGGCGCGCGCGGCATCGAGCAGATCATCGAGATTAAGCTCACGCCGGAGGAGCAGACGGCGCTTAAGAAGTCGGCGGACGCGGTGAAGGAACTGGTCGGGGTAATCGGCGTATAGCGGCTTAAAACTGACACGGAAACTCGGTGCCAGGAGCTGGACGCACGATGGGTCGCATGGTCAACCTGCTGGTTTTTGACGGTCTTGCTGACTGGGAACCGGCTCACGCCCTTTGTGAGATCGGTCGTTCAGGGAAATTCAAAATCGCGACAGTGGGATTCACGCGCGGGCCGGTGACCACGATGGGCGGGTTAAAGGTCACACCGGACATCACGCTCGATGGCGTGAATCCCGCCGAGACAGCCCTGTTCGTCATGCCTGGCGGCGACATGTGGGAGCAGGCGTCGCATCCAGAGCTGATCGATCGGCTCCATCGCCTGGAGGAGGCCGGTGTCCCGATCGCCGCGATCTGCGCAGCGACGCTCGAGGTAGCGCGCGCCGGGCTGACGCGTCAGCGGCGCCACACGAGCAACAGTCTGCAGTATCTGAAGCTGATGGTTCCCGCCTATGGCGACGACGAGTTCTACGTGGATCAACTTGCGGTGACGGACAGCGGCCTAATTACCGCCAGCGGACTGGGCGCTGTCGAGTTTGCACGCGACATCATGCGGCAGCTTAAGATTCACACCGAGGACGACATCACATCGTGGTATGAGATGTTCAAGCACGGCGTGATTCCGGCCAAGTGGGCACAGAGCTGAAACGCCGGCAGGTCGACGATTTACCCTCGCCCTGCGGACCGGCGGCGGCCAGTTAGACGCCGGGTGCTTTCAGACAGTCTTAGCAGAGACCGGAGGGCCTCATTCACCGCAGCCGAATCGCGAAAGGCCTTCGCCACGTCGGGCTCGAGAATGACCACGTTTGTCCCTTCCTTCAGCAAGCGACGATAGTACTTGCCGCGGACGGCTGTCGAATAATCGAAATCGTACTCTGAACGCACTGTTGCGCCTAGCGGGTCGAACGCCACCGCCGGCCATTCTTTCGAATTCGGTCCTGAACGATCTGGCCCAGCGCACGAAGAGCCTTGTTCACGGACTTGGGGTCGGGAAACACTTGAGCAACATCAGGGTCGAGGACCACCATAATCGTGCCTTTCGCGAATTTGTCAGCATACTTCCCACGAACACCGCCAGAAAAGTCGTATTCTGGCAGCATATCTTCGGCCGCGTGGCTAGAGTGCGCCTTCGTCATACCGCTTCCTTTCACTGCGAGTTGCGATTCTCGCGCTGATGATGCGGATCGCATTCCTCAACTCTGAGTGTACTACGACCAGGATTCGACCTCGGTCGGAGAGTCCCAGAGGCACGAAGCGCTCTTCCTCGAACGAATGCAGCGGGTCACCGATCGTGGTCGAGAGCGTATCACGAAAAACTGAACCGGCCCCTTCAAAGCTGACACCATGCTTGCGCAGATTCGAGCGGGCCTTCTGAGGATCCCACCGAAAAATCGAGATCATTCGATGCCCGTCCTGTCTGGAAGCGAGCTATCCCTTCACTTCCTCAATTTTGACGCTCTTCATGACCACCGGCTTCAGCGGACGATCGGACCGGTCGCGCGCCACATTCGAAATCTTGTCCACCACGTCCATGCCGGACACAACCTCGCCGAAGATCGTGTGCTTGTGATTCAGCCACGATGTGGCCGCTGTCGTGACGAAGAACTGGCTGCCGTTCGTGTTCGGACCGGCATTGGCCATGGCGAGTTTACCGGGCTTGTCGAAGACGCGGTCTTTGCCGAACTCGTCTTCGAACTTGTAGCCAGGACCGCCGCGTCCGGTGCCTTCCGGGCATCCGCCCTGGATCATGAAGTTCGGGATCACGCGGTGGAAGACGAGTCCGTCGTAGAAATTGCCCTTCGTCATCTTGGCGCCTGAACCGGCGAATTCTTTGGTTCCGGAGGCGAGCCCCACGAAGTTTGCGACGGTCTTCGGCGCCTGCTCGGGAAAGAGCCGGCAGATGAAGTCGCCTTCGCTGGTTTCAAATTTGGCATAAAGCCCGGGTTTCAAATCGCTCATGAGTCCTCTTTCTATTAAGATGGAGTCGCTGTAGCGGCGGTGTCGTCACCGCCGCTCTCTGGTCGGCGGTTTCCTGATGTTTACCGCTGCGGCGCTGAGGACAGCGCCGCTACAGCAGCGCCGCTACACCAGCGCCGCACAGACCGAAGTCCTATTGCGGCGAGGTCGTCGACGATTTCTTCGTGGCCGCAGCGGCCGGCTTCTTAGCGGCCGTCGCGCTCTTGGCTCCGGCAGCGGGCGCGGGCGACACGATGGCCGCCGTCTTGATGCTGTCGAGTTCGGGAAAGCTCTTTTTCAGAAACGCGTTGCCCTGTTGCGCAATCTGGTCCTGCAGATTCGTCACCTGCTCGCCGTATCCGCTGTAGAGCTTGTCAACCACATCCATTCCATCCACGACTTTGCCAAAGGGCGCGAATCCCTGCGCGTCGAGACCCGCGTTGCGGTCGTTCAAATTGATGAAAACCTGGGTGGCGCGCGAATTCGGCGCGCCGGTTTTGGCGTAGGTGATGTACCCGCGCAGATTGCTCTGCGTCACCGGATCATCGGTGATATTCGCGTTGCTCCACGCGGCGGCAATCTTCGGATCGCCGTTGATTCCGAACTGCACCACGAAATCCGGTACCACCCGGAAGAACTCGACGTCGGTGAAGAATCCGTTCTTCACCAGGTTGTAGAAGCGATCGGCGCCGATCGGCGCCCAGGCACGCGTCACCTCGATGGTGAAGTCGCCCTTGGTGGTGGTGAGCTTCACTTTGTAGCTGTCCGGCGCCTTCTGATTCAAGCTCGCCGGGTTGAGAAGCGAACGATGCACCGTCGCGGTGTGCGTCGCTGCGTGGTGCGTCGTCGTTGATTTCTGTGTTGTGCTCGACTGCGTCTGGGCCTGGCCGGCTCCGCCCAGCAAAAGGCCGGCCAGCACTGCGAGGCTCAGCGCGCCCCCCGATAACTTCTTCATCGTAATCCTCCAAAACGGGAAATCGAAAAGCGAAACTCGAAAAGCGAAAACCTATTGCAATGACTTGGAGACTTGCTCCACCTGCCGCATCACGCGCAGGACGTTTCCGCCCAGAATCTTCACCAGATCATCTTCGCTGTAGCCGCGACGGGCGAGCTCGCGCACCAGATCGGGAAATTTCGAGCAATCCTCCAAACCGCGCGGCGCGAGGCCCGAGATGCCGTCGAAATCCGACCCCAGGCCCACGTGATCTATACCCGCAATCTGCACGGCATGGTCGATATGATCCGCGACGCGCGTGTAGCTTGGAATCGGCAGCCCGGCGTAATACTTCTCGTCGATCTGCGACTCTTCGAGATACGTCAGGCGTTTCCCTTCCTTGGCGCGAGCGTCGCGCGCCGCCTTGACCTCGGCATCCATTGCAGGCGCAACTTTCGCATAAGCATCTGCGAAATTCTGATCGAGGAAACCGTCGTAGAAATTGATGTCCACCACGCCGCCGTTTTTGGCGACGGCCCGCAGCATGTCATCAGTCGTGTCGCGCGGCGCGTTGCACAGCGCGCGGCAGGATGAATGCGAGGCGATCACCGGCGCCTTGGACGCAGCCACGGCCGCGTAGAACGTGTCGTCGGAGACATGCGAGATGTCCACCATCATGCCGAGCTGATTCATTCGTGCCACGACCTGCCGCCCGAAATCCGACAGACCCTTCCAGTGCGGCTGATCGCCTGACGAGTCGCCGATCTCGTTGTTCTTGGTGTGGGTCAGCGTCATGTAGCGCACACCGAGTCTGTAGTAAATGTCGAGCGCGTGCGGATCGTCCTCGATGATGTGCCCGCCCTCAAGGCCCATGAGGATCGCGATCTTGCCGGCGCGATGAATGCGCACCACGTCGTCGGCCGTGGTGGCCAGCGCCAGGTCGTTCGGATGCCCGGCCACCTGTCTGTCGACTGCGTCGATCAGATCGATGGCGCGATGAATCAGGTCCTGCTGGGGCCAGTCGACGTCAACCCAGATCGACATGAATTCGCCGCCCAGGTGACCCGCGCGCGCCTTGGGAATGCTGATCATGAACGGGCTCGACGGATCGGCCAGATCGTAGCCCTCGTCGAGCATCATCTGCGGCGTGTCGGCGTGGGTATCGATGATGATGGCCTTGCCGAGCACTCGGTCGGCCACCTTTGCGGCTTCGGCTGGGGAGCGCTCGGGACGATCGACCGCAAAAGTGGTTGCCGCCACCATCGAAGAAAGGAGCGCCATCGTGACACGCACGCGAGTGTTATGTGTAATTGGATTCATTGGTGTAGTCAATCCCGGGCTCGGTCGCTAAGAGGAGGCGACGGGCTTCACGAGAGCGACATCTTCGAGAACAACTCGGCGAAAGACATCCGGGTCCGCAAGCCGCTTCTGCGCATCGAGAATTTCGATGCCGGCGATTCTGCCGTCCGCTGCATAATCGACGGAAACTCCTTCGGCGACATGTTCGGTGGTGACAGTAGTCTCTATGAAGTGAATGTACAAGGCATCCACTTCGCTGTCGTACGTGATTCGCATACCCAAGCCCTTCCTAGAAATAGTACACGTAAACCGTGACGACGAGAATCTCGTGCTGCTTTTCCACGAAAATCGGTCGGACCCTCTTTGTGGCGTAGACCTTGCCGTTCCACGCACGCCCGTAGGCGAAGTCTTTACCGCACTCCTGCCTGCCGCGTTCAGCCTGCGCCCACCGGGTCGTTCGAATCGCGTCGATCACTTCGTCTTCTAGCACCCCGCGACGAAGCATTCGTTCATACGAGTGGCCGGAAAACCGAATTGACTTGGCCACGAGAAGCCTCTCGCACCGCGGATCTCAACCTCTCTCGCACTGGATCACGCCGGGCTGCGACGCTCCGTGACAAGGAGAGCCGCCGCCTGTGCTTCCTTTAGCGGCCCTTCTTGTACTGGCGCTCGTAGAAATGCGTTGCTGCCTCATAGTCGCGGACATTTCCCGGAAGGATTGAGTCGTTCTTCTTCCGCTCATTGAACTCGAGAAGGCGACCGGCCGCTCGAATCAGAACCGTCTCGATCTCGCGCTCATGGTTCCTATTTTCAACAACATAGAACGAAAAATACTTCAGTTCCAGCACCTGCTTACCGCGACAGGATTTTAGCCTCGTGAATATGTCGTCTCGACCTACATATCGAGCGTATCCCATCGAGTCATGGGCCCCACGTAGACCCCCTTCGTGGGCAAGCCCCAGCTCTTCATATCTCCCTTGACGTCGTCTATACACTCAAATGGCAGCTTCTCAGCAACAACCTCAAAAAGACTCTTGATCCTTCGCGGGCGGCCTCGGAGCGGAACGAGCTTCCCGTGCCAGATGGTCCAGGTATGGTCTTGCAACCTTCGAAGACGCTGGGTTTCGCCTTTTTCGAGGGGCCAGATCTTTTTATCTATTCGCTTTGACGCGTGTTGTTTGCCTTCTCGCATGTCCTGTCTCCGGCACAGGGGTTTCTTCAAGACGGCTACAATCCGCTTACGTCGAGTGATGAGAACGATCTCGCCATCGCGGGCCATTCGGAGATAGCGGCTCAATTTGTTCCTGAGTTCGTGGACCCCGACTGAAACCATGTTTACTCCGTTTCTAACCTCATATGCCGGCTAATCTTCGCCGACGCCCCGATCAGTCGTAATACTCCAGACCCAGGTGCGTGATCAGTTCCTCGCCCCGCAGATGCCGCAACGTATTCTTGAGCTTCATCAGTTGGATGAACAGATCGTGCTCGGGGTAAAGTCCCGGCGCGGTCATCGGACTCTTGAAATAAAACGAGAGCCATTCCTGAATGCCGCGGCGAGCAAGCTCCGGGGTGCGCTGTGCGAGATCGAGGAACAGCACCAGATCGAGCACGATGGGCGCGGCCAGGATCGAGTCGCGGCACAGGAAATCGATCTTGATCTGCATCGGATAGCCGAGCCAGCCGAAGATGTCGAGATTATCCCATCCTTCTTTGTTGTCGCCGCGCGGCGGGTAGTAATTGATCCGGACCTTGTGATAGAGATCGCGATAAAGCTCCGGATAAAGGTCGGGCTGCAGGATGTATTCGAGCGCCGAAAGCTTGCTTTCTTCCTTGGTCCGGAAGCTGCCGGGATCGTCAAGCACCTCACCGTCGCGATTCCCGAGGATGTTTGTCGAAAACCAGCCGCGCAGTCCCAGCAGCCGAGCCTTCAGCCCGGGCGCCAGGATGGTCTTCATCAGCGTCTGGCCCGTTTTGAAGTCCTTGCCGCAGACGGGCAGCTCTTTCTTCAGCGCCAGGCTGCGCAGCGCCGGGATATCCACTGTCAGGTTGGGCGCGCCGTTGGCGAAGGGAACACCGCTCTTCAAAGCCGCGTAAGCGTAGATCATGCTGGGGGCGATCTGCGGGCTATTCGACTTCAGCCCCTTCTCAAACGCCCCGAGCGATTCATGGACCGCGGAAGGACGCAGGAAGATCTCGGTGGAAGCGCACCAGACCATCACCATGCGATCGAGGCCGTTCCTCTTCTTGAATCCCGCGATGTCGTCCATGAGCTGCTCGGCAAGATCCATCTTGGTCTTGCCCTTTTTCACGTTCTTGCCGCGCAGGTTCTTCACGAACTTGCGCTCGAAGACGGCCGGCATGGGCCGCAGCTCCTGCAGGGAGTCCTTCACGGCGTCAAGATGAGACCGCTCCAGTACGCCGGCCTTGAGCGCCGCCTCGTATGCATTGTCGGGAAAAAGGTCCCAACCGGCGAAAACCAGATCGTCGAGGCGCGCCAGCGGAACGAAATCTTTGATTGCCGGACTGCGACCCTCTGTGCGCTTTCCCAATCGCACGGTCCCCATCTGCGTCAATGAGCCGATCGGGTGAGCCAGTCCCCGCCTCACCGCTTCGGTTCCCGCCACAAACGTGGTGGCGACCGCTCCGATCCCCGGGATCAGCACTCCGAGCTTTCCCTGCGGCGGCCTGATCGCCACCCCCTGACTCGACATTTCCGACGCCTCCCGGTGATCTTGAATCGTGCTCGATGGCTGGCTTAGCCTCGATGATGCGCGAAGCTTCGGCGAATTGCAACGCGTTTCCGTTTCCCGGCCTCCCTGCAGATTCGGGGCCAGGGGCTGGACGCGAGAGGCAAGGGACAAGAGGCGACAGGCGAGAGACAAGAAGGCGAGAAACCGATGTCGCGCCTGAGACAGGCGCGCTACAACAGGCGCGCTACTGCGGCGGGCTACAACATGGTCGCCCCGGCGCCACGTCGTAATCCCCACCGACTCATCTGGCGCCGGCAGCTACGTCGCTGCCGATGCCCACGGCGTGAAAAGCCAGGGTCGCCGCCTGCGGCAAATACCAGTACCGGTTGTGGTGTTTCTTCGCCGCGTAAGCGAAAAGATTATCGGCGACGGCGAGACCTAATCCGAATGGTATGGCGGCCGAGCCTCGCATCAGCGGATTCCCTTCGCGGCAGGTATGCGCGGCTTCGCACTGGCGCGCGAGCGTAATATCGGCCGCGGCGGATCCGAGCGAGGTCACTGCGAGCGTGCCGAACTTGGCATCAAAAACCCGCTGTGGACGCGGCTTGGCGACCTCGGCCGGTAATGGCGAGTGCAATCCTGCGGCAACCTCGTCAGGCGTCCGGTTCCAGTTGCCCAGCTTGGCAGGCTTGCTTTGTGCTCCGGCGTACGCCCCCAAGGCGAAAGCCAAGGCGGCAAAAAGAATTATCCCTCGTGGCATGGTTCCCCCCTTATTGCCCTGCGATCCGGTGCTCTTGAAACTACGAGCGGGTGCCGGCATCGCTTCCCCGTCAAGCAAAGAGCGTCTGAACCCCGGACGAAAGCCGGAGAAGTGGAAGTGGATAGCTCCAAGGTTGACGTAACTTATTTACGGCAGCGGAGAAAACGCGTCAAGTCCCCAAACAACAGATAGTGGGTTTGTACTTAGCGGCTCGGGAATGAACCAGGAGGCAATAGGAAGAATCACGAGCCAACTCGGTTAGCACTCGACAGTTCGCGGTTATAGTCCACAGTTAACAGTTTGCAGTTTGCAGTTCACAGTCGACAGTTCGAGGCTTCGAAAATCGCCGCGATGGCCAGCCCGAACGGAGACCCTGAATATCCTGCCCAGCGGTGGGGAGAATCCTCGTCCAAAGGCCACAGTTCGAGGCCTTTAATTTAACAAGCCGTTGGAACCGCATCCATGTCATTCCGAGCGCTCATAGCCGAAAATCGGCTACCTGTAATCTGCAGTACACAAATGACTTAACGGTTAGTGTACTGGAGAGGAATGACATGGTCCGAAAGCAGTTTCTCAACAAGCTGTTTAAGAACTCGCTCCTGTGACAGAAGCACAAAAAAACAGCGGCCGCTTCCCTCGAGGGAGGCCGCCGCTGGTCATCATATCTTCGCAGCAGATTTCAGAAGTAGAGGTGCATGCCGAGTTGCATAAAGCGCGAACTGCCGATGGTGTGTTGGATCACGCCGAGGCTGCCTTGGGGCGGAATGGAAGGCGGCCCGACGTAGTAGGGGAAGAAGACTACGTCGTTGTTGGGCGTGTCAAAATCGGGTTGATTGAAGATATTGAACGCATCCGCTTCGAAGCGCAGGCGGAACCGCTCCGTAATCGGGAAGTCCTTCCCCACGCTGACGTCGAATCGGGTCTGGAAAGGCCCGCGGAAGGTGTTGCGGCCGGAAGTCCCGAACAGAGACTCAAATTCGTCGCAACCGGATGCGTCGCAGGGAGGCACGCCATTGGTGCCGGGCGCCACAAACTGCGGCAGAAAGTCGTTGGCATTCAGCACCGGTTTGCCGGCGTTCACGCCCGTGGTGCCTTGCAGTTCGGCCTGCTGGTAGGTCACGCCGGGTGCCAGTGGCACAATCGGGTTCGCAATCTCGATGTCGGTCCCGAAGTAAAGGGATCCCACTGAGCCCGAATAGTCGTACACGCTGTAGGGCTGTCCGCTCTGCGCCACGGTCTGTCCGCCAATCGTCCAGCCGTTGATCAACTCACCGAGGGCCTTGGTCTTGGCGAAGCTGGGAATCGTGTAAGTGTAGTTGATCAGGAAAACGTGCGTCTGGTCGAAGTCGGCGTTCCCGTAGTTGCCTGCCGGAATCGAAGGGTTGTTCCCCGTAACGAACAGGCCCTCACCGCTCTGTTCGTCCAAGGTATGGGACCAGGTGTAGGAAGCTGTGAATTGCAGCCCGTTTGACAGGCGCTTGCGCACCTGGAATTGCAAGGCATCGTAATTGGAGATGCCGCGGGCCTGGTAATCTACCGAGTTCATGTCATAACCAATGTAGGGCACGCGGGCCGGCGCGTTGCCGGAATACTCGTTGGTGGAGATCGGCTCGGTGTCGAGATACAGCGGCGTGGTGCCGCCGTAGGAATACATCTGGCCGTTTACCGGATTCTGCGGTGTGGCGAGAAGCGGCTCGTTGAAGGCGATGGGCAGCACTTCATGCTGGCCGTGGTTGCCGAGATAGCCTATATCGAACAGCCAGCTGTTGCTGGCCTGATACTGAACGTCGAATGTCCAGTTTTGCGTGTACGGCAGCTTGTTGTGGATGTCGTAGCCGCCGAACAGCAGAGGACCGAACATATTCCCCGACGGCCAGCATCCGGGGTAGCCACATTCCGTCTGCGACAGATTGGGCAGGTAGGCGAGAACGCTGGCGGCGCTCACCTGGGGCGGCGATGGCGGTGTAGTGCCGAATGGCGCGTCAATGAGCGCTCCTTTCGGGGCGGAAACCGGCGCCACAAACGGAGGCGCGAGCGTCACGCCGAACGGACCGTTGAAACCGGCGCCTGCCGGTGGCGAGAAGTAGCTGAACAACTCGCCGCGATCGTAGTAAATCCCGTAGCCCGTGCGCAACGTGACCTTTGGCGTGACCGCCCAGGCGATCCCAAGCCGCGGTGCGAAGCCCCACTGACGCTTCGTCATGAGTGAATTGCTGACGCCGGGTGTTGCCGCCGTCGGATTATTGCCGGCGATTTCCAGACCGGAGCCGGTGATGGTGTCCGAAGCGGCGTTATAGGAATACGTCGCCGGGTCAAAGCCGGTCAGCCGGCCGTATTTTTCCGAGAGCGGCCCGTCGAAATCCCATCGCAGTCCGGCCGTGATCGTCAGATTGCTGCGCAGCTTGAAGTTATCGTTGCCGTAAAGGCCCACGGTGTTGGAGCGGTAGTAGCGGCTGGCTGAACCCGCGAACGCATCCCCGTCATGCACCTTTCCTTCAACGAAGTTTTCAAAAGTCGTGAAGTAGATGTCATCCGTATTCGTGTTGTTGTTGATGACGTTGAGTTGCGTGTAGTCCCATTGCCCGCCGAAGGCAAACGTGTTCCTTCCTCTCACCATGTTGATCGACGATCC
>JASHQD010000198.1 GCA_030037755.1 Terriglobia bacterium | reverse complement strand
GGAACGCTTCGAATTGAAGTACGACACGGTGGTCGGCGAGCGCGGCGTCAAGCTTTCGGGCGGACAGAAGCAGCGCGTTTCAATCGCGCGCGCGATTCTGGCCGATCCGCGCATCCTGATCCTCGACGAAGCCACCTCGAGTCTCGACTCCGAGTCCGAGGCGCTCATTCAGGAAGGCCTCGCTTACCTGATGCAGGGCCGCACGACCTTCGTGATCGCGCACCGGCTCTCAACCGTCCGGCGCGCCGAGCAGATCCTGGTGATTGAGAGCGGACGCATCCTGGAACGCGGCACGCACGAGTCGCTTTATGCGCTGGGCGGGCGGTACTGGGAACTGTACACGCGCCAGCATGGGATCGAACAGAATCGGTTGATCGTGCCCGGCGAGAAGGAGAAAGAAGAGGAGCCCGAAGCGGCAGCCGCAGGCGCGAACGGGCGCAACGGCGAAGGAGCCCTGCCGAATCCGGTCACGCTGCTGCGGGGTCAGGGCGCGTGAGCTCACACTCGGCGTATAGCACGGAAATCTTCAAATCAGATTCTCTGTGTGCGCTCTCTGCTTCCAAAGCGCTCAACACGGAGAACTCAAAGCTCCGTGCACTCTGTGTTGAGGCCTTCTTCGAGCAGGACACGGAGAACGGCCAATGCGATCAACAATCCACCCATCCCCGGCGCGTTGCGTCACGATTTCAGTTTGTGCGCAGAGCGACTATGGGCTCAATCTTCGAAGCTCTTCGCGCTGGAAGATATCCGGCCAGCAGCGCGACGGCTCCGAGCAGAAGTAACATCGCCCCGAATGTCAACGGATCGTTGGGAGCTGTCCGAAACAGAAGAGAAGCAATCAGGCGTGCGACTGCGAGGGATGCGACCACGCCAATGCCGGTGCCTGCCAGTGCCAGGTGCAGCGTCTTCGCGATTACGTCGAGTTGCACACGGCCTTCCGTTGCGCCCAGAGCCATGCGGATGCCGATCTCCTGAGTCTGCCGCGTAACCGAATAGGAGATCACACCATAGATTCCGAGCGACGCCAGCAGCAGCCCCAGCCCCGCGAAGATTCCGACCAGCAGCACAAAAAAGCGCCGGGGCGAGGTCGCGTGGTCCACCAGAGTCTGGATGGGTTTGAATTCCGTCGCCGGCTGTGCCGGGCTGATCTCGCGCAGCATCCTCATCACGCTCGGGGCCAGGCCCGCGGGAAGCAGTTTCGAACGCACCACCAGGTAACAACCTTCCGGCCCGAACTGTTTATTCGCGGGCAGGTACATCTGCGCTCCTGCATTGTCCTCAACGCTGCTTTCGCGGACGTCGGCAATCACGCCAATCACCTCCGCATCCTGCCCGCCGGCGATGGCCGTGCGGCCAATCGGGTCTTTGCCAGGCCACAGTTTCCGCGCCACGGTCTGGTTGATGATCACCACGTTCCGGTTCTCGGAAAGATCCGCCCAGGTGACGTCCCGGCCCTCCACCAGGCGCATCCCCATCGCCTTCAAGTATCCGGGCGAAACAATGTAGACAAATGTGCCAATGAAGTCGGCGTTGGTGGGTTTCTGCTGGCCCTTGGCTGCGATCCCCCAGCTTCGGTTCCGGCTCATGGGCAGGTTGTCAGAGATACCGGCCGCCTCGACGCCCGGGATCAGGGAAGCACGGCGCACAATTTCCTGCCATATCGCAGCGCGCTTCGCCGGGCCTCCAGCGTCTGCGGCCAATGCCGGATCAACGTTAAGCGCATCTTCGTAGTCAACGCTGATGGCGGCCGCGCGGCTGGGCTCGAAGCCGAGGTCGACGTCCAGGACGCGCAGAAAGCTGCGCAGCAACAGGCCGGCGCCGACCAAAAGCACGCAGGCCAGGGCGATCTCCGTGATCACCAGCGTCGAGCGCATGCTTTCATGCTTTCTGCCGTCGCTGGCTCCATGCCCACCGTCTTTGAGTGTCTCTTGCAGATTGCCACTCGACATGCGCAGCCCTGCCGCCGGCCCGAAAAGAACGGCGGCGGCTACGGCGATCACCAAGGTCCAGGCCAGCACTGTGCCATCAATGCGCACCATGCTGAGCAGAGGCAGCGCAATCGATCCCTGATGGGCCAGGTAGAGGATGATGACCCAGGCCAGTCCCAACCCCACCGCCGCTCCCGCAGCGGCGAGCACGAGGCTCTCGGTCAGCAACTGGCGCACAAGCCGGCTGCGGCTTGCTCCCAAAGCGCGACGCATCGCGAATTCCCGGCTGCGCGCCGCTGCCCGGGCCAGCATCAAATTTGATAAATTCACACAGACAATCAGGAGGATCAGCCCTACCGCGCACCACAGCACAATCAGCGATCGTCTCAACTTGCCACTGACGTATTCCTTCAGTCCGGTAAGCTGGCCCGTGTAACCCTTGCCGTATTCGGGGTGCTTGTGCTCGAAATAGAACTGCGGAAAGAGCTCATCGGCTTCGCTCTGGGCTTGCGCCAGAGTCACTCCCTGCTTCAGCCGGCCGACCAGCGCGAGGTCGTTCCCGTCATCACGGAAATCGTCCATGATGTAGGGCGCGAAGACATCGACTTTCGCCCCCGGTGAAAACACGGAGCCAAAATCGAAGATATCGGGCAACACCCCGACAACGGTGACCGAAGTGTTGCTCAGGTTGATCTCGCGTCCCACGATGCTGCGATCGCCGCCAAACTGCCGTCTCGCAAACGCGCTGCTTAAAAGGACGACGGGATGCGCGTGCTCGAGGAATTCCTCAGACCTGAACAATCGTCCCAGGCGGGGCTCGACACCAAGTGTCTGGAAGAAGCCCTCCGCGACAAGCAGGCCTGTAACCGGCACCGGCTGGCTGCCTCCGACGAGCTTGAAATTGTCGGGTGGAGTGAAGGGGAAATAGCCACTCACGGACTCAAACGAGCGGTTCTGTTGCTGGAAATCCTGAGTGGCGTCCGCAGTATATGTCTTGCTGGATTCGCCGGAGTTCGCATCCCTCTCCACAATCCGCACCAGGCGGTCCGCGCCGGGAAAGGGCAGCGGGCGCAACAAAATCGTATTCACCACGCTGAAGACCGCAACATTGGCGCCGATGCCCAGGGCCAGAATCAGCACAGCGACGATTGCGAAGCCGGCGTCGCGCCTCAGCGTGCGAAACGTAAAGCGCAGGTCCTGCGCGAGGACGTCGAGCCAGGGCAGTCCGCGGGATTCGCGGTGTTGTTCGCGCGCCTGCTCGATTCCGCCGAACCGGACCAGAGCCTCGCGGCGGGCTTCTTCCGGAGACATCCCGCGCCGGACATTCTCCTCCACGGCAATTTCCAGGTGCGAGGCCATCTCTTCATTGAGTTCCCGATCGAGCGGGTCCTTGCGGAAGAAGGAACGCAACCGGTTAAACGCTTCCTGGACGGAATGCCTCACTCTTCGCCTCCTTCGACCGCTGTAGCGGCGCTCGACGAACGCCGGCTTTTCGGCGCAGTCTCTTCAGGAAATCCGGCGCTCATAGAGCGCCGCTATAGCAGGCACTGTCACAATATTTTGTAATCCCCGTTCGATTCGCCCACTTTGTCTCTCCTGTGGTAATGCCACACAATTATGCCACCATTCATGTGGTAGTACCACAGAAATCTGCGATCGCGCGGACGATTATTGGATTACCGGAGGGATCCCCGGAGGTTTAGGCAGCCTGGAAACAGGATTCGCTCTGTGGCGACGACGTGGGGGACGATGTCGTCGCCACTCGGCGAGGGCGCCGCCAGGA
>JASHQD010000197.1 GCA_030037755.1 Terriglobia bacterium | reverse complement strand
TGAGCTTCGGCGGCCGACCCGCCCGAGACGTGCGCTTCAAGGCCTCGGCTCCGCCTTGCTTCAACTGCCGGGCCCAACGGTTGACGGACTGGCGGTGCACTCCGACTCGGCGTGCGACTTCGGCCTCCGCCAGACCTCGATTGAGCAGCTTGGCCGCCTTCAGGCGTCGCTGCTCGAGTTTCACTCGATCACGTTTCACTCCGGCTGGATGTCCCATGCCGGAAAGTATAACGGAAATAGCTGCCGTTGTCACTATATTATGTAATTCTCTTTAGTCCTTCTGAACGAGTAACCATTCTGAAGGAGATCTCACGCCGACTCGTGACCGAAGAGTGGCCTCTGATCGACGTAACCCTGAGGCAATTCTCGCTGCCCCAATCAGACATGTGGGAAGGATCCAAGGAGTCGTACGTGCTCAGCATGATCGAGGAGGCTAGTGATGAGACCTTAATGGCACTCGGCAAACATGTCGGCTTTGAGCTGCAGAGCCCCGTTCGCGGTGTCGAGCCTCCCTTTTGGCGTAAGGACCACTTGCGGCTATTCATCTCTCACCTAGCTGACCACCGCAAGTACGCGGCAGATGTCCAGTCCGCGCTCATGTCGTACGGGATAAGCGCCTTCGTCGCTCACAATGACATCGAACCGACTGCCGTGTGGCTGGCAGAGATAGAGACAGCGCTGTCCACGTGTGATACCTTGATAGCCTTCTTGCATCCGAAATTCCACGCGAGCTATTGGACCGATCAAGAGATCGGGTTCGCAATGGGGCGTGGCCTGCCAGTCTTTTCGATCCGGTTCGGCCAGGACCCTTACGGCTTCATCGGACGGTTCCAAGCGTTCGAAGGCACAAACAAGGAGCCGCAGTATCTTGGACGAGAGCTATTTGAGGCCCTCCGAAAGCACAAGCAAACTCAGCGCCGTATGGCAACCGCTCTCGTGTCACTCTTCGAGACGTCGGGCAGCTTCGCCGCAGCGAAGGACCATATCGGCTACTTGGAAGATGTCGAGACGTGGGACCCGTCCTTTCCGGACCGCCTGCGTGCCGCAGTTGAGACCAACTTCCAAATCAAACGATCGTGGGGTGTTCCCGAGAGTGTCGAACGCCTCATCAAGCGGTGGCAAGAGAAGGCCAAGTGACTCGGGTGCTGGGTTCGTCTCTGAGCTTAGGCCCAGGCGAAACCTCGGTGTGTTCCGGTTCAGCAAACGCTGGCTGGCGCATAGTGCAGCCATGCGTTTTTGAAGAGGGTTCCGCAATTTCGTCAGGGGCCAAGGAGAACGCTACTACGCTGCCTTCCTCGCTCGCCGTCTTGTCGGACGGATGAGCACTTCGGCGGGAATGTGAAATCGGTTGTGGAGCCGACGAATCATCGCCAGCGTTAGAGGACGGTCGCCGCGCAGAACTTCATAAACGCGGCTCCGGCTGCCAATCACTCCCACCAGCGCCTTGGCATCCACTCCCTGTTGTTCCAAACGGAACGTGATCGCTTCAATGGGATCAGGGAGGTCGATGGGAAAGTGAGCCCGCTCATAGGCCTCCACGAGGGCGACCAGCACCTCCAGGCGATCGCTTTCGACGCTTCCCTCCCGCGCACCCCAGAGGCGCTCGATCTTGCGCAGTGCGGCATCGTGATCAACATCGTCCTTGATCGGCCTAATCTCCATACTGAACCGTCCTCGCGTCAATGTTGTCATAGGCGGCGTGCCTGCCCAACCACTTGATAAATACGATCTGGCGCCGGAAGTCGATTGCCGTCACCAGACGATAGTCATTGCCCTTAATATTGAATACAACTCGTTCCGCAGTCAGAACGCTGGCGTTGGCGTAGCTCCGCTTGACGTCCGCAGAAGTGCTCCACCGCGCGCGAACAACCTCGTGGAACCAGGCTTCCAGCGCCGCCTTAACCGCTCGCTGATCCCGGTGTCCGGCGAGGCTGTCTGCAAAGCGGACCAGCGTGTTCCGCGCAATCACGCGCACGCCCACAGTATGACACGTTCCCATGTTGGGCACAAGGGAGTTCAAGTCGCCGCCTGGACAGAATGGCGGAGAGGCGCGATGGTTCTGGCAAGTAGGCTCGTGAAGTAAGATGGAGAACGGAAAGGCGGGAAGAGATGAATCTACGAAATCGCTACCGGCAATTCAAGGCGCGCGCCCTGAGCAAGCCGGAGGTTCGAAAGGCGTACGAAGAGGGCCTTGACGATCTTCGCATCGCCGTCCGGCTGGCAGAACTGCGGGAGAAGCGAGGAATGACGCAAACGGAGTTGGCGGCAAGGATTCACACGAGCGCCGCGGTTATCTCGCGCTTGGAACAGGGAAAGAACGTGGAGTTGAAAACCCTCCAGAAGGTGGCCGCCGCGCTCCGCGCGCGGCTTAGCATTGAGCCGCTCGCCTCTTGAGGCGACTGGCTGCCCCGAGAGCGGGACGCCACGTGCCATCATTTCGCCGATCAGGCCCGTACAAGAGTATGGAGACTTCCGGTCAGGGGCGTGGCACGGTCAGGGGTGCACCCCAGGAGATCGTGCCACAACGAGAGAATAACTAGGCTAGATAGTATAATTAAATTGTCTTGACTTTTCGTCGGCCGGTGGTATAATGTCTCGCAACGGGTGAGGAGAGACGCTCTTGTCAGGAGGTTTCTCGTGCTCTGCCGCTCCCGAACCCTCACTCCGGCCGCCTTGGCAGCCCGCCGCTCGAACGCCCTCAAGTCAACCGGACCCCGAACCGACCGGGGCAAGGCCCGCGTCGCCTTAAATCGCTTGAAACACGGCCGTTACGCGGTCAATTTGCCCGAAGAGCTCGCCCGCGCCGGATACCACCAGGAGGCGGCCGAGTGGCGCCGGATTCGAGCGCGGATCGCCCGGACCTTTCAGACTACTCACACCGCTCCCGCGCCCGAGTGGACTCGTCCGCCGGAATCCTGTAGCGGCGGTGTCCCCACCGCCGACCGACCACCGGAACCCCGTAGCGGCAGTGTCCCCACCGCCGCGCGATCACTCGACCGCTGCCTGGGAAGCACGGTCTCCGGACCCAGCTTCGAAAAGAAGATGGACTGGCTGGCGAACTCGGTCTGGTGCGCTCATCGAAGCTGGCAGGAGCACGTTGGATCAAAGCTGAAATCTCCTTTCGAATCAGACTCTGACCACACGGCAGTAGCGGACCAGTTGCGGATTCAGCTCCCGCCGCAGATTCGGATTTACAACCCTTGGGCGCGCCTCGGGCTGGTTTTCTACCTCCAGCGCCGCCGCGGTTACGCATCTCGGATTGGGGACGAGCTGTACCGCAGCAGACTGCCGGCCGGTCGTGGGCCTGAGTGGGAAACCGGGCTTCGGTCCAAAGTCTACCCGCTGGGGCGGCCGCAATTCTGGGAGCGGATTCGTTACTGCCTGGACCAGGAGGGGAATTATCACCCGGAGTGGCAGGGTCGATATCGCCGGGTCCGCCGGGAGCTGCGCAATTCATCGATGGCGGGGTGGCTGGAGCCTCATCCGATCCTGACCGAGCAGTGGCAGCAGGAGCAGCGGGAGGCGTGGCAGGGGCGTCCCGCCTGTGAAGGGCCGGAAGAAGACGGGAGATGCAAGAGAGCTCGAATCTCGCGGGCCGGGAGGACGCTATGAGCGCGGAGAACAGCGATCAGGGACCGCCGCCACGGCTTGTATTGCTTCGAAGATTCGCGGAACGGATTCGCTCGGGTGTCCTTGAGCACCGGGAGAAGAGGCTCGTCGCCCGCATGGCCCGCATGATGAACGCTCGGCGTTAGCTCCGGCCCACGATAAAAGAGCTTCAGCCGCGCCGCCCGCTGCGTAATATTCCAGGAACCCGCGCCGTCTTATGTGCGTATCACGGGCAGACAGATAAACAGTCGCACAGCGGGGCGCGGAGGGACATCATGACGGGACTCTGGCAGGACGTACGATTCGGACTTCGGATGCTGGTGAAGGAACCCGGCTTCACGGTGATCGCCGTGGTGACCCTCGCGCTCGGAATCGGCGCCAACACCGCGATCTTCAGCCTCGGCAACGTCTTCATGTTCAAGCCGCTCCCGGTGAAAGATGCCGACCGGATGACCGTGGTCGCGGTGCAGAGCAAGACGGACACCGATCCCAACCAGATGTCCTACCTCGACTACCTCGACTATCGCCGCCAGTCCACATCCGTTTTTACAGACATGACGGCCTACGTCCTCGACCTGACAGGCTTGAGCTACCAGGGCCACGCCGACCGGATGATCATGGCCTACGTGCCTAGCAACTTCTTCGGCATGCTCGGGCTGCGTCCGGCAGCCGGACGCCTGATCGATCCCGGCGAAGGCGACGCGCCCAAGACGGGGCCCGTCGTCGTGCTCGGCTACAGCTACTGGCAACGGCGCTTCGGCGGCGACCGCGGCATTATCGGCCACAGCGTGAGTCTCGACGGCAATGCGGTGACCGTGATCGGCGTGGTACCCGAGGAATTCCACGGCCCCTATAACGTGGTGGAACTCGACGCCTACGTACCGGTTGGGATGCTGGGGTTCCGAGCAGGCAGGGACGTGTTCACGTCGCGTGCGGACCGCGAGGTGCGCGTGCTCGCCACGCTCAAGCCCGGCGTCAGCATCCAGCAGGCTGAGGCGGAGCTGAACGTCACCGCGAAACAACTCGCCCAGCAGTATCCTCAGGCGGACCAGGGACAGGGGGCGCACGTTTTTCCGGAGAAGCTCGCGCGGCCGGAGCCCTCGGTTGCCAGCGTGATGCCGCTGATAGGCACGATCTTTCTGACGATGGTTGGACTCGTCCTGCTGGTCGCCTGCGTGAACGTCGCCAATCTGCTGCTGGCGCGCGCCTCGGCGCGGGAGCGCGAAATCTCGATTCGTGCCGCCATGGGCGCGGGACGCATCCGCCTGATCCGCCAACTGCTCACGGAAAGCCTGCTGCTGGCGGTCGCCGGCGGGATCGCGGGAGCCATCGCCGGCAACTGGGCTTGCCGCCTGCTGAACGGGCTGCGTCCGCTGGGCGATTTCCCGTTGCGGCTGGCGTTCGCCTTTGACTGGCGCGTGTTCGGTTACACCACAGGCGTCGCCGTGCTGGCGGGGATCTTCGCTGGTCTTGCGCCCGCCCTGCGCGTGGCGCGCGCCGACGTCAACGAAGTCTTGCGCGAGGGCGGACGCGGCCTCGTCGGCGACAGCGGCCGACACTGGTTGCGCCATGGGCTGGTGGTGGCACAGGTGGCGGGATCGCTGGTTCTGTTGGTGACGGCGGGCCTGTTTGTCCGCAGCCTCCTGAAGGCGGAATCCACGGATCTGGGATTCGATCCGCATCACGTGCTGAACGTTGGCCTCGATCCCGGCCTGCAAGGCTACGATCAGCAGCGCTCGGAAGCGTTGCTGCGCAGCCTGCTCGACAAGGCCAGGGCGCTGCCCGGCGTGGAATCGGCCAGCATGGCCTATTCGATTCCTCTCAGCTACTACAACGACGGCGCGCGTGTTTACGCCGAAGGCCAGGAGGTTCCCCCCGGTACCCGCGTACCCGGCTCCAGTTTCAATCCGGTGAGCGAGGACTACTTCATCACCATGCGGATGAAGATCCTCGAAGGCCGCGCTTTCACTCGCGCCGATGGGGCAACCTCGCAGCCGGTGGCCATTGTGAATCAGACCATGGCGGAGCGATTCTGGCCGCATCAGGACGCCGTCGGGCGGCGGTTCAGTTACAAGAGCGCATCCGGGCCATTTGTCACCGTGGTGGGCGTGGTTCGCGATTCCAAGGAGAGCGGCCTGCTCGATTCGCCCAGTATGTACTTTTTCCTGCCCGAGACCCAGGCATACCGATCGGTCCACGTCCTGCAGCTTCGAACCGCAGTGGCGCCGGAGTCGCTGGCGCCGGCAGTAGAGGGCCTCGTGCGGCAGATCGATCCGAACCTGCCCACCTATGACGTGATGAGCATGGACAAGTCGCTCCAGGGCGCCAATGGATTCTTCCTCTTCAAGATCGGCGCCGCCTTCGCCGGCGCGCTCGGTGGTCTGGGATTACTGCTGGCGATCGTGGGCGTGTACGGCACCGTGTCTTACTCCGCCAGCCGCCGCAAGCACGAAATCGGCATCCGCATGGCGCTCGGGGCGCGTCCGGGATCGGTGCTGAAGCTTGTGATGGAGCAAGCCGCGTTCCTGGTGGCGACGGGCGTCGCCATCGGGATCGCGGTGGCGCTCGGGGTCACGCGCGTTCTGGTCAGTTTTCTGGTCGGCGTGAGTTCTTACGATCCTGCGACTTACGCCGTGGTGGCGGCAGCTTTGATTGCCGCCGCACTCGTGGCATGCTATATCCCTGCGCATCGCGCCGTCCGCCTGGATCCCATGGACGCGTTGCGCAACGAGTGAGCGCGGCGCGCGCAAGCATCCTTTTGTACCTGTGACGCGCTCATATGGGGATATGCTCCGACGCGATTGTCTGCACAAGCTGGCAGCCCTGACAGCTAGCCTAGGTATCTCACCATCGTCCCAGGACTTCGCCGGGCGCGATCTTACGGTCTTGAGCCTGGGCGATACCGCCCAGAAGCGCGGCCTGCAGTACGGGGCGACGCCGGAGGCCGACTTGTCCGACGTCCCGCCGGGGTATTCCGAACTTATCGCAGAGCACTGCCGGCTGCTGGCGCTCAATCTCTCCTGGGCCCACGTCGCGAAGGCTCCGGGGCAATACGATTTCGCGGCGGAACAGGGCAATCTCGACTTCGCGCAATCCTATTCCATGCTGCTGACCGGAGCCCACCTGCTGTGGCACGAGCAGACGCCGGCGTGGTTCGACCAGGCCGGCGATCGCGCGGCGGCGCGGCAGAAGGTGGTGGATCACATCCGCGCCATGACCTCGCGCTTCGCGGGCCGCGTCTACTCCTGGAACGTGGTGAACGAGGCGATCGATCCGCGCGACCGCCGCGCGGACGGTTTGCGAAACTCGCCGCTCCTCGCCAAGCTCGGCGACGACTACATCGAGTGGGCATTCCGGACGGCGCGCGAGTTCGATCAACGGGCGGTGCTGGTCTACAACGACTACGATCTGGAGTTGGACAACCCCGAACAGGACAGCCGGCGCCGCGCCTTGCTCGGCCTGCTGGATAAGCTGATCGCGGCCAGGGCGCCTATCAACGCCGTCGGCCTGCAGACCCATCTCAAGCTGAAGAATTGCTGCTTTCGCGCGGAACTCTATCGGCGTTTCCTCAGCGAAATCGAGTCGCGCGGCCTGAAGATCATGATCACCGAGCTTGACGTGCTCGATAACGGCGCGCCTTCCGACATCAAGCAGCGCGATCGCGCCGTGGCGGACGATTACAAACGTGTTCTCGAAGTTGCTCTTGACAGCCCGGCGCTGATTTCAGTGGTAACGTGGGGTCTGTCGGATCGCTACACCTGGCTGACGCCGCGTTACAGCCCGAGCTTCGCGCGTCCGGATGGATTGCCGGGCCGCCCTCTGCCTTTCGACGACGATTACGCGCCTAAGCCAGCGTACTGGACTATGATCCGCGCGCTTCAAGATGCTCCCAAGCATCGCGCGCTCTACGTTGAGTAACGACAGGGGTTTCGGAAGGGATCTAGCGGCTGCCGCCCGAAGTGCTGGTGGCCATCTGCTCCGCTCGCGGGATCCCCGTGGTCGCGTCCCAGCCTCCACCCAAGGCCTTGATCAATGCCACGCTGGCGTCGAGACGGCGCCGAAGGATGTCAACGGCAGCGCGCTGGTCGGTAAGCTGCGCAGTCTGGGCCGTGAGCACTTGAAGGTAGTTTGCGATCCCACCCTTGTACTGGTTGAGCGAGAGTTCGGTGGCGCGGGTAGCGGCGTGCACGGCGAGGTCCTCGCTCTTGCTTTCCTGATCGAGAATGCGGAGCGCCGACAAGTTGTCTTCCACGTCCTGAAACGCCGACAAGACGGTCTGGCGGTAATTCGCTACAGTTTGGTCATAGCCCGCCTGCGCCTGCTCCACGCCGCCGCGCCGCCGTCCGGCGTCAAAGACTGTCTCTGCGGCTTGTGCGCCCAAGGTATAGAACAGGGCCGGACCCTGCAGCAGCGTGCCGAGCGCGCCACTTTCGAATCCACCCGATGCTGTCAGGCTAATCGACGGATAATATGCGGCCTGGGCGATCCCGATCTGCTCGTTCGCCGCCGCCATCCGGCGCTCGGCGGCGGCGACATCCGGACGGCGCTTCAGAATCTCGGAAGGCAGTCCTGCCGGAACAACGGGCGGTGGCTCCGTGGCCGGAGAGAACGCAAGATTGACGTCGGCGGGAGGCTTGCCGGTCAGCACCGCGATGGCGTGCTCGAACTGCGAGCGCGCCACGCCCACATCCGTCGCCTGCGAACGCGTGGCCTCGAGCTGCGTATCGGCCTGCTGCACGTCGAGATCGGAAGCGAGTCCGCCGTTGTGCCGGTCCTCGGTGAGCTGCAGCGTCTTCTCGTAGTCGCCGACCGTCGAATCGAGCAGTTTGTATTGCGCGTCGGCGCTTCGCAATTCGAAATAGTCCGTTGCCAACTCGGCTTCGAGGCTGAGATTGAGCGTCGCCAGATCGGCGGCGCTCGCCTGGGCGCTCTCGCGGTAGTACTCGACGTTGCGCCGCACGCGTCCCCAGGCGTCGACCTCGTAGGAGACATCGCCGGGGAGCATGTAATCGTTGTAGCTGATCCCCGAGAACGAGCTGATTGGCGGCTTATTGTCCGACGTACGATAGCGGGTGGCCGCCGGTTGAAAGGTGCCGGTCGGATACAGGTCCGCGCGATAGATGCGCACCAAAGCTCGCGCCTGCCGGTAGGCCGCTTCGCTGGCCTTCAGGTCCTGGTTCGAAACCTTGATCTGGTCCTCGAGAGCGTTCAGCTGGGGATCATTGAAGACCAGCCACCACTTCTCCGGGAGAGTCTGAGGCGTGTTTTGGGCGGCGGCCTGCTCCTTGTACGCCCCCGGAACCTGCGCGCTCGGACGGGAATAATTTGGGCCGACCACGCAGCCGCTCAATCCTGCAGTCGTCACAAGGATGAGTCCGACCGCCAGCCATCGGCTCACTGCGGACCTCCTCCCGTCATTTCGCCGTCCGCCGAACGCATGACCGGACGGACCTCTTCTCCACTCGTGATCGAGTCGGGAGGGTTCACGATCACCACGTCCTGATCGGTGAGACCCGATAAAACCTCCATCTCTGTGCCGAAGTCGCGGCCGATGTGGACCTCCTTCAAGACCGTATGGTGACCATCCTCCACCGTCGCCACCTGCGGACCTTCCGAGCGGAAGATCAACGCCGGCACTGGAATGAGGTACGTGTGAGCCGTGACTGGTCCGAATTTGAAATGGGCCTCCGCGTAAGCGCCGGATAGCAGCTCACCCGAGGGATTGTTCACGTCGACCTCAACCAGCAGTGTGCGCGAAGCCTGATCGATGGCATCCGCCGTGCGCACCAGAGTCCCGTGAAATCGTTTGCCGGGAAACTGCGGCAGCGTCAGGTCCACAATCATGCCGCGATGACAAGCCGCGGAATAGATCTGAGGCACGCTGACGTAGACGCGAAGCACGTCGACCGCTGCGATCTCAAAGAGCGACGCCGGCGGCGCGCCCGACCCGGAATTAATCAACTGCCCGATGTCGGTATTGCGCGCCGTGATGACGCCGTCGAAAGGCGCGTAGATTTTCTCGAAGGACTGCAGGTCCTGGAGCCGTTTGAGATTCGCCTGGGCCGACTGAAGCGTTGTCTGCTTGGCGGCCAGGTCGCTGGTGGCGTTATCGGTGTCCTGCTTCGAGACCGAGTCCGACTTCAGCAATTCCTGGTAGCGCGCCGCGGTCACCTCGGAAAGGTGGAGGTTAGCCTGTGCCGTAGCCACATCAGCCTGGGCCTGGCGAAGCTGCTCATCGATTTCGGGGGTTTCAATCACCGCGAGCAGTTGCCCCTTTTTCACATGCGCGCCGATGTCGAAGTACCAGCTCTTGAGGTAGCCGTTGGTCCGGGCAAAAACGGGCGCTGAAATATAGGGTTGGATGTTGGCCGGCAATACCTCTTCCTGCTCGGCGGTGGTGGGCTTCATGCGAATGACGGCCACGGTCGGCACGGCAAGCTGGTCGGTGTCGGCGCGCAGTTGTTGGCGAGCCTTGAGCTTGGGCAAAATCCCGCCGACGATCACGAGCGCCACGATCGCCAGCACAATCAGAAGGATCACGACTGCCGCTCCCCAGCGGCGACGATGAGGCGGCGGTTCCTGGCCGAGAGGTTCCAATTCCGCCAGTGCGTCCGATTCGTAAGAGTTTGCTGTCTTCATCTGCGAGCCTTGTCTATTCGACGAAGTCTATTCGGACTTAAGCTTCCCTCCCGTGGCTACGGCGGGCCTCCGCCCGTCGCTCCAGGAATCCGTGGAAAATCGTGAAAACCGCCGGCACGAAGAAGAGCGTTGAAACTGTTGCGAAAACCAGGCCTCCGATCACCGCCCGGCCGAGCGGCGCGTTCTGCTCGCCGCCCTCGCCGAGGCCGAGGGCCATGGGAAACATGCCGATGATCATCGCCAGGGCCGTCATGATGACCGGGCGGAAGCGCGTAAATCCGGCTTCGAGCGCCGCCTTCAAAACCGGCTGCCCTTCCGCCATCTGCTCCTTAGCGAAGCTTACCACCAGAATACTGTTGGACGTGGCCACGCCCATGCACATGATAGCTCCGGTCAGCGCGGGGACGCTGATGGTGGTCTTGCTGGCGAACAGCATCCAGACAATGCCCGAGAGCGCCGCCGGCAGCGCCGAGATGATGATCAACGGATCGAGCCAGGACTGGAAATTTACCACGATCAACAGGTAAATGAGCACGATGGAAAAGAACAAGCCGCCCAGCAGCCCGATAAAGGACGACCGCATAGTCAGGATCTGTCCCCGAACAATGATGCGCGATCCGCGCGGCAGGTTCTTCTCGGCAGCGTTCACCACACGATCGAGGTCGCCGGCGAAACCGCCGAGATCACGGCCCTGCACGGCACCGTAAATGTCGATAACCGGCGCAACGTTGTAGTGCGAGACCAGAGCCATGGAACTTCCGCGCGAGATACTGGCCAGGTTCCCTAGAATCTGGGGCGGCGCGCCGCCCGGCGCGGCGACCGGAATGTTCTGGATGTCCTGAACGGAATCGACATTGTATTGAGGATACTGAGTGGCCACGCTGTATTCCACACCGTTCTTGGGATCGACCCAGAACGAAGGCGCGGTCTGGAAACTGCCGCTCAGCGAGATCAGCAGATCGCTGGCGATGTTGTTCTCTGTATATCCCACCTGCTGGGCCCGCGTGCGGTCGACGTCAATCTGGATGCGCGGAAGGTTGAATGCCTGCTGGATGCGCAGATCGGCGGCTCCCGGGATGTACTTGACCTTCGCCAGCAATTGGTCCGCGAAGCGCCGGTCAGCCTCGAGATTCGTCCCCACGATCTGAACGTCGATGGGCGCCGGCAGACCGAAATTAAGAATCTGGCTCACCATGTCGGACGGCAGGACGTAGAACAACACCCCCGGAAACTTGGTCCCCAAGGTCATGCGCAGCCGGTTGACGTATCCCGCGGTCGGCCTGTGTCCCTCCGATAGCGTCACCAGAATGTCGGCATCGCCGGTGCCGATTGGAGCGGAGTTGCTGTAGGAAAGATTGATCGTGCTGTAAGGCAGCCCGATGTTGTCGATGACGCTGGTGACGTCCTTCGGAGGAATCACCTGGCGAATGTACTCTTCCACATAGTCGCAAAGGCGGGCTGTTTCCTCGATTCGAGTGCCGGTGGGCGCCCTCATGTGGAGCGTAAACTGGCCGCTGTCCACCGACGGGAAGAAGTCTTCGCCCAGCCATGGAAACAGCAGCGCCGCGGAAACGATAAGCGCCCCCAGGAAAATGACGGCAAACATCGTCCGATGCTCGAGGCAGCCACTAAG
>JASHQD010000196.1 GCA_030037755.1 Terriglobia bacterium | reverse complement strand
CCAGCCCGCCGTAGTTGGCAACGAAGACGATCACAATCATCGCCAGCGGAACCCAGTTCAGCACCTGCGCGACGCGCGCCACATAGGCGATGCCTTTGATGGCCACGAATGCCAGCAGGTAAGCCCAGACGATCGCGATCACGGTAAAGAGCACTTTCGAATCGGAATGCAGGCCTTTCAGGATGTAATCGGTCGCGAAATAAGTGGCGACCGCAAACCAGCCGATCTGCAACACGCCCATCAGCAGCCCCGGCATCAGGTAACCGCCGGTCGTTCCGAAGGCCGATGTCCCCACGATGTACAACGTGCGGCCGGTCTGCATTCCCAGCATCGCCGGCGCATAGTAATAGAGTCCGAAGCAAAGCAGGCCGGCGACAACCAGCGCGAGGATGCAGATCCCGAGCGATGCCTTGGTCAGCGTCTGCTGGGCCAGCGTGAGATAGAACGGAAACCACAGGAAGATGCCGAAGTAAGACGGAGCCGTGTTCTTGTACCAGGGAGCGCGCGCGCCGGGCGGATTTGGAACCGACGCTTTTATATATGAAGGAAGCGATGTCTGCATTCAGGTCCCTCCGAGCGGGAAGCATATTCACTTGACGCGAGGATTGCAAGGAGAACGTTTTCATCATCAAGTACGAAGTATGAAGTATGGATCTCCACCATACCCGACTTGCGATGATCTCCGACGCGTTGCTGAGAGCGAGCCGAGGCGTGACCACCCGGAACTCGCCAGTGGTGGCGCCTGAGGGCACGCTGGTGGTGATGAGCGATGGCGAGACAAGCTTGAAACTCGGAGGTGTGCCGTTGAATGTGACGCTCGTGGCGCCTGTCACATCAGTTTCGAGGAGATTGACTGCCGCGCTGGCCGTACCCGACGCAGGTAGCGTCTTCACAAATGGACTGAGACCCACGTCCAAAGCAAAAGCCGTGCCGTCGCCTTCCGTGCCGCCTGCGGTGGTTGTGCCGTAAAGAGCTCTTATAGCTTGGCATCCTCCGCTTTGGCTTGTTTCAGGATGGGGATGTCGGGGTCGGCATCTTTCCAGAGGACGAAGAAGTCCCGGTAGGCGGCCCGTGCTTTGGCGAGGGCATCAGACTGCGTCATCCCTGGCGGACTGCTCGGCGTTTCGCGGCTGCCCTCCGTATGATGTCCGGCGAGATGCCTGAGCAGCCGAGACAGGCGCCCTGGCGAGGACATCACATTGATCCCGGCCTCGATGGCAGAGGCGCGAGCGAGGCCCAGATGCGCCAGCGACGCAATGGGGGCGTTTAGAGCGATGCCCGGATGGTCGAGGATCTTCTGGAATTCGGCGGCGGCTTCGGCCCCTTGTTGCGCCTCGAGATACGCCGCGCCGCGCAAGTAAGCGGGGTACAGCGGGACGGCGAAGCCGCCCAGCTCGTATGGCTCAGCTTTTCCAAGCGCCTGAATTGCATCGCTTGCAGCTTTCGGGCCCGCGTTCGCGCCCAGAATGCTGGCCGCACCGATCATGGGCAGATATTCGAACTGCGCCAGCGTGTCCTGCGGAAATCGCTGGTTGAGATCGTTCGCAAGCCGCTGAGCTTGTAGCGAGTCACCAGCCAGGGCGATCGCGATCGCGGAAACCGCTTCCGCGTCGCGGCCATTCGAAAGCGCGAGCGCTGCCTGCGCTTGCTCTTCCGCGAGGCCTTGG
Source organism: Terriglobia bacterium (assembly GCA_030037755.1). Taxonomy (GTDB): domain Bacteria; phylum Acidobacteriota; class Terriglobia; order UBA7540; family UBA7540; genus Gp13-AA77. The sequence goes on along the minus strand of JASHQD010000196.1, from coordinate 1,472 downwards.
TTCCCCACCAATGCCTCGCGCAACGCGCCCTCCGCATCGTACTCGGCTGCCGTCTCCTTTTCCGCGGCACTGGTGGCTTCGTCGACGGCTCGTCGGGTCAGCCCGCGCGCCTTTGCGAACTCGCCGTGGTAGGCTGCGGTATCCGATTGGGCGTCCAGCAACAGGTCTTCGTAGCCTGGCTTGCCCACTACGGCTTCTGCCTCGCGCTCCATGCCTGCCGTGTCTTGCCCGAGAAACGCAAGCAGGTAGAGCGTCTCGTGCATCCACGATGAGCCAAGGTTGCGCTCGTGCGCTTCCTGCGCCTCGGCTTTGGCTTTGTCGAACCGGTCGAGAGACACATAGGTATTGACAAGATCCGCGTATACGAGCCCACTGCCAGGATCGAGTTGCAATGCCTGCTGAAAGGCAGCAAGAGCATTGCCGTAATCGCCCAACGTCATGTAAATGACGCCGAGCTCGATGGGTGGGGCGACGTCACGCGGATAGGTCTGGGCCCATAGCTGCAACGTCTGCTCGGCTGCCTTCAGGTCGCCGGTGGCAAATCGCTGGTAGCCGGAGTCGATGTTGAGCCTCTCTATTTCGCTCACCCGGTCGCGCAGCGCATATGCCTTGCGCATGGCCGCGGCGGCCAGTGCGCCTTCGCCCAAATTGTTGTAGTTGAGGGCCAGATACACATAGGCCATGGCGAAGTTTGGATCGAGGCGGATGGCCTGTTGGAGGAATCCGATCGCAGCGGCAGGATCGTTCCCCGCGACGATGGCACGACTGCCCAGGCTGTAAGCGTGAAGCGCGGCAAGCGATCCGGTTGTCACAGCTTCGGGCGGCGCATCGAACTTGTCGACGGACCCGAGCGACTCGCCCAGCTTCTTACGCATTCCCGTTGCCGCTTTGCCCAGCGCCGCGATCACTTGTTCTTTGCCGCTGGCCGTCACCTGCTCCTCACCCAGCAGGTCGCCGCTCTGGCAATTCACCGCCTTCAAACCCAGCACGTATTGGCTGCCCAGGCTGGCGATCGACCCCTCGATGGTGGCCGCGCCCCCGGTGCGCTGGCATACCTGGTGGGCCAGATCACCCGTGAGCTGCGCGTCTCTGGGTTGCGACATCAAAGCCAGCGTTTGCGCGATGCGTTCGTCGGAAAGCAGATTCAGAAAGGGCGATTGCTCCAGTTGGGCCGCGAGTCCCTGGCGCAGCGTCCCATCGAAGACAGAATCGCCCGTCGTGTTGGTGAAATCGGCCAGAACGACCGTATCCTGCGCCGTAAGCCGATGTGACCGGCGGTTCCTGACGTACAGATAGGAGCCGACGGCAGCGAGCAGGATGACTGCCAGCGCGCCCCAGGGGAGCGCAGTTCGCCCCCGCCGCGAATCGGGAGCCGTCTGTGACTTACCGGAGTCGCGGCGCCGTTTGAGCGCCTTCAGATCGCCGAGCAACTCGCCGGCCGTCTGGTAGCGCGCCGCGCGATCCTTTTCAAG